>NZ_FYEC01000007.1:0-243656 GCF_900187635.1 Pseudomonas sp. Irchel 3H3
GGCCACCTCATGAACGCTACTGGCAGACAAACACTCTTCAATCAGTGATTGCTTGAGTGCTAGGTTGTATTTCGTCATGGAACACCCTCCCGAGGGGTCAGGTGTCCAACATTCGGGGGGCAGTTCATGTAAGAGCGAAACCGCCAGCGGCAGCACCCTAAGAAACGGATATGCCCCCAACCCCAAAAAATACCAACCCCAGCACAAACAAAAACGGCCCCTATATAAATAGAGGCCGTTCCCGGTACAACTTAAGACTTCATCGCAAGACAAATCTTATTTGCGGTCTTCCAGCTTGGTAATGTCACGCGACTCGTAGCCGGTGTACAACTGGCGCGGGCGGCCAATCTTGTACGGGCTGGAGAGCATTTCTTTCCAGTGCGAGATCCAGCCGACAGTACGTGCCAGGGCGAAGATCACGGTGAACATGCTGGTTGGAATGCCGATCGCCTTGAGGATGATCCCCGAGTAGAAGTCGACGTTCGGGTACAGCGAGCGTTCGATGAAGTACGGGTCGGTCAGGGCGATCTCTTCCAGGCGCATGGCCAGTTCGAGTTGCGGATCGTTGTTGATCCCCAGTTCCTTCAGTACTTCGTCGCAGGTCTGCTTCATTACAGTCGCGCGAGGATCGCGGTTCTTGTAAACGCGGTGACCGAAGCCCATCAGTTTGAACGGATCGTTCTTGTCCTTGGCCTTGGCGATGAACTTGTCGATGTTCGAGACATCGCCAATTTCGTCAAGCATGGTCAGTACCGCTTCGTTGGCGCCGCCGTGAGCCGGGCCCCAGAGTGCGGCGATGCCGGCAGCGATACAGGCAAACGGGTTGGCACCCGAGGAGCCTGCCAGGCGGACGGTGGAAGTCGATGCGTTCTGCTCGTGGTCGGCGTGGAGGATGAAGATCCGGTCCATGGCCTTGGCGAGTACCGGGCTGATCGGTTTGATCTCGCACGGGGTGTTGAACATCATGTGCAGGAAGTTTTCCGCGTACGACAGGTCGTTGCGCGGGTACATCATGGGTTGGCCCATGGAGTACTTGTAAACCATCGCTGCCAGGGTTGGCATCTTGGCAACCAGGCGGATCGCGGAGATTTCGCGATGCTGCGGGTTATTGATGTCCAGGGAGTCGTGGTAGAAGGCCGAAAGAGCGCCGACTACGCCGCACATGACCGCCATCGGGTGGGCGTCGCGACGGAAGCCGTTGAAGAAGGTCTTCAGCTGCTCGTGAACCATGGTGTGGTTCTTCACGGTGCCGACGAACTGGGCCTTTTGCTCTGCGGTCGGCAGTTCGCCGTTGAGCAGCAGGTAGCAGGTTTCCAGGTAGTCCGACTTTTCAGCCAGTTGTTCGATCGGGTAGCCGCGGTGCAGCAGGATGCCGTTATCGCCGTCAATATAGGTAATCTTCGACTCGCAAGAAGCGGTCGACATGAAACCCGGGTCAAAGGTGAAGCGGCCCGTGGCGGTCAAGCCCCGGACGTCGATAACATCGGGACCAACGGTGCCGGTTAAAATGGGCAGCTCGACGGGGGCTGCGCCCTCGATGATCAACTGCGCTTTTTTGTCAGCCATGTGGCCTCCTATTTATGCTTGAAATCATCAGACAGACCCCCCACGCAGGGCCCGCACCACTATAGTGAGATAAATTCGAATGTCAATTTGCCTAAAGTCTTGCCCCAGAAGGCTTTAACCACACTTTTTCCTCGAAATTGCCTGCCATTTACGCCTTTTATCCTGCTTGCGCAATCAGCTATTAGGGGAAGGTGTTTGCGTTGTCATTAGTAACCTAACTGTCTATACTCGGCAGCCGACCGCCAAGGGCTTTTGGGCCTGTTTTGATGGGGGTCGCATCCCTGGGTGGTGGTTACCTGACCAGTGCACTCCCCAACAACTTTGCCCTGATTGTTAGGGGCTCTTCAGTGTGAAAAAAAAGCCGTGAATAGCCAACGACCTGTAAACCTAGACCTAAGGACCATCAAACTCCCCATCACCGGCGTTACGTCGTTTCTTCACCGTGTTTCCGGCATCATCCTCTTCCTGGGCCTTGGCTTCATGCTGTATGCATTGGGCAAATCCCTGGGTTCCGAGGAAGGTTTCGCCGAGGTGAAGGCATGCTTGACCAGCCCGCTGGCCAAGTTCGTAGCATGGGGCCTCCTGTCCGCTCTGCTGTATCACCTGGTAGCCGGTGTGCGCCACTTGATCATGGATATGGGCATCGGTGAGACGCTGGAAGGCGGCCGCCTGGGCTCGAAAATTATCATCGCCGTTTCCGTGGTGTTGATCGTTCTGGCAGGAGTTTGGATATGGTAACCAGCGTTACGAACCTTTCGCGTTCGGGCCTCTATGACTGGATGGCACAACGTGTGTCTGCGGTCGTTCTCGCGGCTTATTTCATTTTCCTGATCGGGTACCTCGTCGCGAACCCTGGCATTGGCTACGCCCAATGGCACGAGCTGTTCGCAAGCAACTGGATGCGTATCTTCAGTCTGTTGGCCCTGGTGGCCCTGGGCGCTCACGCCTGGGTCGGCATGTGGACCATCGCGACCGACTACCTGACGCCAATGGCGCTGGGCAAGTCCGCGACTGCAGTACGTTTCCTTTTCCAGGCAGTATGCGGCGTTGCGATGTTCGCTTACTTCGTCTGGGGTGTGCAGATTCTCTGGGGTATCTGATTCATGGCTAACATTCCAACGATTTCTTTCGACGCCATCATCATTGGTGGCGGCGGTGCTGGCATGCGCGCAGCGCTGCAACTGGCACAAGGCGGTCACAAGACTGCCGTGATCACCAAGGTTTTCCCGACGCGTTCGCACACTGTATCGGCCCAGGGTGGCATCACCTGCGCCATCGCTTCTGCGGATCCGAACGATGACTGGCGCTGGCACATGTACGATACCGTCAAGGGTTCCGACTACATCGGTGACCAGGACGCTATCGAATACATGTGTCAGGAAGGCCCGGCCGCTGTCTACGAGCTGGACCACATGGGTATGCCGTTCTCCCGTACTGAACAGGGTCGTATCTACCAGCGTCCATTCGGCGGTCAGTCCAAGGATTACGGCAAAGGCGGGCAGGCTGCCCGTACGTGTGCTGCTTCCGACCGTACCGGTCACGCGCTGCTGCACACCCTTTATCAGGGCAACCTGAAAGCCGGTACCGTGTTCCTGAACGAGTACTACGCTGTTGACCTGGTAAAGAATGGTCAAGGCGAGTTCGTCGGCGTAATCGCTATCTGCATCGAAACCGGCGAAACCACCTACATCCGTGCCAAGGCCACCGTTCTGGCTACCGGCGGTGCAGGTCGTATCTACGCGTCCACCACCAACGCCCTGATCAACACCGGTGACGGCGTTGGCATGGCCTTGCGTGCTGGTGTTCCGGTACAAGACATCGAAATGTGGCAGTTCCACCCGACCGGCATCGCCGGCGCCGGTGTACTGGTGACCGAAGGTTGCCGTGGTGAAGGTGGTTACCTGATCAACAAGCACGGCGAGCGTTTCATGGAGCGTTATGCTCCGAACGCCAAGGACCTTGCCGGTCGTGACGTGGTTGCTCGCTCGATGGTCAAGGAAATCATCGCTGGCAACGGTTGCGGTCCGAATGGCGACCACGTAATGCTCAAGCTCGACCACCTGGGCGAGGAAGTGCTGCACAGCCGTCTGCCAGGCATCTGCGAACTGTCGAAGACGTTTGCCCACGTTGACCCGGTTGTTGCTCCGGTTCCGGTTGTTCCGACTTGCCACTATATGATGGGCGGCGTTCCGACCAACATTCACGGCCAGGCGATCACCCAGAACGACGAAGGCGTGGATCAGATCATTCCAGGTCTGTTCGCTGTAGGTGAAGTAGCTTGCGTATCGGTTCACGGTGCCAACCGCCTGGGCGGCAACTCGCTGCTCGACCTGGTGGTATTCGGCCGCGCTGCTGGCCTGCACTTGGAAAAAGCACTGACCGACGGCATCGAATACGATGAGGCCACCGACGCCAACATCGAAACTGCCCTGGCGCGCCTGTCCGCTCTGAACGAGCGTACTGATGGCGAAGACGTGGCAACCCTGCGTCGCGAGCTGCAAAGCTGCATGCAGAACTACTTCGGTGTGTTCCGTACCGGCGAATACATGCAGAAGGGTATTGCCCAGCTGGCTGACCTGCGCGTGCGCATCGCCAACGTCAAGATCAACGACAAGTCGCAGGCGTTCAACACTGCGCGGATCGAAGCTCTGGAACTGCAGAACCTGTTGGAAGTGGCTGAAGCCACCGCCATCGCTGCCGAAGTACGTAAAGAGTCCCGCGGTGCTCACGCCCGTGAAGACTTCGAAGACCGTGACGACGAAAACTGGCTGTGCCACACCCTCTACTTCCCGGGTGACAAGCGCGTGACCAAGCGTGCTGTGAACTTCTCGCCGAAGACTGTTCCGACTTTTGAACCTAAGATTCGGACTTATTAAGGGTGGCCGCCATGTTGAAAGTCAGCGTTTATCGTTACAACCCTGATCAGGACGCCGCGCCGTTCATGCAGGAATTTTCGGTCGATACCGGTGGTAAAGACCTGATGGTGCTGGACGTGCTGGCCCTGATCAAAGAGCAGGACGAGGGTTTCTCCTATCGTCGCTCTTGCCGTGAAGGTGTTTGCGGTTCCGACGGCATGAACATCAACGGCAAAAACGGCCTGGCGTGCGTTACGCCGCTGTCCGCTGTCGTAAAAGGTAACAAGTTGATCGTTCGTCCTCTGCCAGGTTTGCCGGTTATCCGTGACCTGGTCGTCGATATGAGCATCTTCTACAAGCAATACGAGAAGGTTAAGCCTTACCTGCAGAACGATACGCCGGCTCCGGCCATCGAGCGTCTGCAGTCCCCTGAAGAGCGTGAAAAGCTCGACGGTCTGTACGAGTGCATCCTGTGCGCTTGCTGCTCGACTTCGTGCCCGTCCTTCTGGTGGAACCCGGACAAGTTCCTGGGTCCAGCTGCCCTGCTGCAAGCGTACCGCTTCCTGGCAGACAGCCGCGACACCAAGACGTCCGAGCGTCTGGCTTCACTGGATGATCCGTTCAGCGTATTCCGCTGCCGCGGCATCATGAACTGCGTCAACGTTTGTCCGAAAGGCCTGAACCCGACTAAGGCCATCGGTCACATTCGTAACATGCTTCTGCAAAGCGGCGTGTGATTCAGCAGTAGTAAATGCAGGACCGCTGTACCCGTAGAGGCCAAGGCGCGGGCTTCAACCCGCGCCCTGGCTATAACCAGAGCAGTAGCCCATAAAGCTGCAGCTCTTATTTTGAAGAAATGAGACAAGCAGGGGCATCCGGGCTGGTACCCGGACTATCAGCGTGATCCTAAGTGGCTTGTTTTGGTCGCTGCACTCGGACTTCTGCAAGCTCGCTCGGTGTCTTCGCCGATGGTGTTCCCCTAACCGAGGGTGACCAAGCATGCAAGAAAGCGTGATGCAGCGCATGTGGAACAGCGCCTACCTATCCGGTAGTAACGCTGCCTATGTGGAAGAGCTCTACGAGCTCTACCTGCACGACCCTAACGCTGTGCCAGAAGAGTGGCGCACCTACTTTCAGAAGTTGCCGACAGACGGCAACTCTGCCATCGATGTTTCGCACTCCACAATTCGCGACCATTTTGTGCTGCTGGCAAAGAACCAGCGCCGCGCCCAACCGGTTTCCGCCGGCAGCGTGAGCAGTGAGCACGAGAAGAAGCAAGTTGAAGTGCTGCGATTGATCCAGGCCTACCGTATGCGTGGCCACCAGGCAGCCCAGCTTGACCCGCTGGGGTTGTGGCAGCGTCCTGCACCTGCAGACCTGTCGATCAATCATTACGGCTTGACCAATGCCGATCTCGATACGACCTTCCGTGCCGGCGACCTGTTCATCGGCAAAGAGGAAGCGAGCCTACGCGAAATTCACGAAGCGTTGCAGCAGACATATTGCCGCACCATCGGCGCTGAATTTACGCACATCACCGATTCCGAGCAGCGCCAGTGGTTCCAGCAGCGTCTGGAAAGCGTGCGTGGCCGTCCGACTTATTCCGCGGACATCAAGGGCCACCTGCTCGAGCGCGTGACCGCCGGTGAAGGCCTGGAAAAATACCTGGGCACCAAATACCCGGGTACCAAGCGTTTCGGTCTGGAAGGCGGCGAAAGCCTGATCCCGATGCTCGACGAGCTGATCCAGCGTTCCGGTTCCTACGGCACCAAGGAAATCGTCATTGGCATGGCCCACCGTGGCCGTCTGAACGTGCTGGTCAACACCTTCGGCAAGAACCCGCGCGAGCTGTTCGACGAGTTCGAAGGCAAGAAGAAGGTCGAGCTGGGTTCCGGTGACGTTAAATACCACCAGGGCTTCTCGTCCAACGTGATGACCACCGGCGGTGAAGTTCACCTGGCCATGGCGTTCAACCCGTCCCACCTGGAAATCGTTTCCCCGGTGGTCGAGGGTTCGGTTCGCGCCCGTCAGGATCGTCGCAACGACCCAACCGGTGAGAAGGTTCTGCCGATCTCGATCCACGGTGATGCGGCATTCGCCGGTCAAGGCGTGGTGATGGAAACCTTCCAGATGTCGCAGACCCGCGGTTTCAAGACCGGCGGCACCGTGCACATCGTGATCAACAACCAGGTCGGTTTCACCATCAGCAACCCGCTGGACTCGCGTTCCACCGAGTACGCTACCGACGTTGCGAAAATGATCCAGGCGCCGATCCTCCATGTGAATGGTGATGATCCGGAAGCCGTATTGTTCGTGACCCAGTTGGCCATCGACTACCGCATGCAATTCAAGCGTGACGTGGTGATCGACCTGGTCTGCTACCGTCGTCGCGGCCACAACGAGGCCGACGAGCCAAGCGGCACCCAGCCGATCATGTATCAGCAGATCACCAAGCAGCGCACCACCCGTGAGCTGTATGCCGATCGCCTGACTCAAAGCGGTGTGCTGGACGCAGAGCGTGTGCAGTCGAAAATCGACGAATACCGCAACGCACTGGACAACGGCCTGCATGTTGTAAAAAGCCTGGTCAAAGAGCCGAACAAAGAGCTGTTCGTGGACTGGCGTCCGTATCTGGGCCATGCCTGGACTGCGCGTCACGACACTCGCTTCGACCTCAAGACCCTGCAGGAACTGTCCGCCAAGCTGCTGGAAATTCCAGAAGGCTTCGTGGTTCAGCGCCAGGTTGCGAAAATCTACGAAGACCGTCAGAAGATGCAAGCCGGCGGCCTGCCGATCAACTGGGGTTACGCCGAAACCATGGCGTACGCGACCCTGGCGTTCGAAGGTCACCCGATCCGCATGACGGGTCAGGACATCGGTCGCGGTACGTTCTCGCACCGTCACGCCGTGTTGCACAACCAGAAAGACGCGGGGACCTACATCCCGCTGCAGAACCTGTACGAAGGCCAGCCACGTTTCGACCTGTACGATTCGTTCCTGTCCGAGGAAGCCGTACTGGCGTTCGAATACGGTTACTCGACCACCACGCCTGACGCGCTGGTGATCTGGGAAGCCCAGTTCGGCGACTTTGCCAACGGTGCCCAGGTGGTTATCGACCAGTTCATCACCAGTGGCGAGCACAAGTGGGGCCGTCTGTGCGGTCTGACCATGCTGCTGCCACACGGTTATGAAGGTCAGGGTCCTGAGCACTCCTCGGCACGTCTGGAGCGTTACCTGCAACTGTGCGCCGAGCACAACATTCAGGTAGCCGTACCGACTACGCCGGCTCAGATCTACCACTTGCTGCGCCGTCAGGTGATTCGCCCGCTGCGCAAGCCATTGATCGTACTGACACCGAAGTCGCTGTTGCGTCACAAGCTGGCCATCTCGACCCTGGAAGACCTGGCCGAAGGTTCGTTCCAGACCGTTATCCCGGAAATCGATGCCCAAGACCCGAAAAAGGTCGAGCGCATTGTTCTGTGTAGCGGCAAGGTCTACTACGACCTGCTGGAAAAACGCCGTGCCGAAGGCCGTGACGATATCGCCGTCGTGCGTCTCGAGCAGCTGTATCCATTCCCTGAGGACGACTTGAACGAAGTCCTGGCGCCTTACACCAACCTCAAGCATATCGTTTGGTGTCAGGAAGAGCCGATGAACCAGGGTGCCTGGTACTGCAGCCAGCACCACATGCGTCGCATCGTTGGCAATCACAACAAGGCACTCGTCCTCGAGTACGCCGGTCGTGAGGCCTCCGCTGCACCGGCTTGTGGTTATGCATCGATGCACGCTGAGCAGCAGGAAAAACTGCTGCAAGACGCCTTTACTGTTTAACGCCTTCGCGCACCTGAAACCGAATTTAAGGAACCACAGACAATGGCTATCGAGATCAAAGCCCCCACTTTCCCGGAATCGGTTGCCGATGGCACCGTTGCCACCTGGCACAAGCAACCGGGCGACGCGGTCAAGCGCGACGACCTGATCGTCGACATCGAAACCGATAAAGTCGTACTGGAAGTGTTGGCTACCGCTGATGGCGTACTGGGCGCTATCGTCAAGAACGAAGGCGACACCGTTCTGTCCGACGAAATCCTGGGCTCCATCGAAGCGGGCGGCGTTGCTGCCGCTCCTGCCGCGGCTCCTGCTGCTGCCGCTCAAGCCGCTGCCCCGGCTGCTGCTGGCGAAGACGATCCTGTTGCCGCTCCAGCTGCGCGCAAGCTGGCTGAAGAGAACGGCATCAACATCGCTTCCGTTGCCGGTACTGGCAAAGGCGGTCGTGTGACCAAGGAAGACGTGGTTGCAGCCGTTGCTGCCAAGAAAGCCGCTCCGGCTGCCGCGCCTGCCAAGGCTGCTGCTCCGGCCGCCGCTGCTCCTGTATTCGCTGCTGGCGATCGCATCGAGAAGCGCGTTCCGATGACCCGCGTGCGTGCCACCGTGGCCAAGCGTCTGGTTGAAGCTCAGTCGAACATGGCGATGCTGACTACTTTCAACGAAGTCGACATGACCGAAGTCATGGCACTGCGTTCGAAGTACAAGGATCTGTTCGAGAAGTCCCACAACGGCGTACGCCTGGGCTTCATGTCGTTCTTCGTGAAAGCGGCTACCGAAGCGCTGAAACGCTTCCCGGCGGTCAACGCTTCGATCGACGGTGCAGACATCGTTTACCACGGTTACGCCGACGTCGGTGTTGCTGTTTCCAGCGACCGCGGCCTGGTGGTTCCGGTTCTGCGTAACGCCGAACTGATGAGCCTGGCTGAAATCGAAGGCGGCATCGCCACCTTCGGCAAGAAAGCCCGTGACGGCAAACTGTCGATGGACGAAATGACCGGTGGTACGTTCACCATCACCAACGGTGGTACTTTCGGTTCGATGATGTCGACTCCGATCGTCAACCCGCCGCAAGCAGCGATCCTGGGCATGCACAACATCCTGCAGCGTCCTATGGCGATCAACGGTCAAGTGGTAATCCGTCCGATGATGTACCTGGCTCTGTCCTACGATCACCGTCTGATCGATGGCAAAGAAGCTGTGACTTTCCTGGTGACCATCAAGAACCTGCTGGAAGACCCGGCTCGTCTGTTGCTGGATATCTGATAGAAGCAGCCGCGAGCTGCAGGCTTCAGGCTGCTGGTTAACGGCAGTCTGGCTTGTGGCCCGCGGCTTCAGGCTTTTCGCTAAAGAGGATTTTTTTCAATGTCGCAGAAATTTGACGTAGTAGTGATCGGTGCCGGCCCTGGCGGCTATGTAGCAGCTATCAAGGCCGCTCAACTGGGTCTTTCGACGGCCTGCATCGAGAAGTACACCGACAAGGAAGGCAAACTGGCTCTGGGCGGTACTTGCCTGAACGTCGGCTGCATTCCATCCAAGGCGCTGCTGGACAGCTCCTGGAAGTTCCACGAAGCACAAGACGGCTTCGCGATCCACGGTATCAACCACGCTGGCGTGACCATGGACGTTCCAGCAATGGTCGGCCGTAAAGCCAACATCGTCAAAGGCCTGACCTCGGGTGTTGCCACCCTGTTCAAGGCCAACGGCGTGACCTCGATCCAGGGCCACGGCAAACTGCTGGCTGGCAAGAAAGTCGAAGTCACCAAGCCTGACGGTTCGGTAGAAATCATCGAAGCCGAGAACGTGATCCTGGCTCCAGGTTCGCGTCCAATCGACATTCCACCGGCTCCGGTTGACCAGAACGTGATCGTCGATTCGACTGGCGCCCTGGAATTCCAAGCTGTGCCAAAACGTCTGGGCGTGATCGGCGCTGGCGTGATCGGCCTGGAACTGGGTTCGGTATGGTCGCGCCTGGGCGCTGAAGTGACTGTCCTGGAAGCCCTGGACACCTTCCTGATGGCTGCTGACGCCGCCGTTTCCAAGGAAGCACTGAAAACCCTGACCAAACAAGGTCTGGACATCAAGCTGGGCGCTCGCGTAACCGGTTCCAAGGTCAACGGCGAAGAAGTAGTCGTGACCTACACCGACGCCAAAGGCGAACAGACCATCACCTTCGACAAGCTGATCGTAGCCGTTGGTCGCCGTCCGGTGACCACTGATCTGCTTTCCGCTGATTGCGGCGTGACCCTCGACGAGCGCGGTTTTGTGCACGTCGACGATCACTGCGCGACCACCGTACCGGGCGTATACGCGATCGGCGACGTGGTTCGCGGCATGATGCTGGCACACAAGGCCTCGGAAGAGGGCATCATGGTTGTCGAGCGCATCAAGGGCCACAAAGCCCAGATGAACTATGATTTGATCCCTTCGGTTATTTATACTCACCCGGAAATTGCATGGGTCGGTAAAACCGAGCAGGCCTTGAAAGCTGAAGGCGTTGAAGTTAACGTCGGCACTTTCCCGTTCGCAGCCAGTGGCCGTGCCATGGCAGCCAACGATACCGGCGGTTTCGTCAAAGTGATCGCCGATGCCAAGACTGACCGCGTATTGGGCGTCCACGTGATTGGCCCGAGCGCTGCAGAACTGGTCCAGCAGGGCGCAATCGGCATGGAATTCGGCACCAGCGCTGAAGACCTGGGCATGATGGTCTTCTCCCATCCGACCCTGTCCGAAGCCTTGCACGAAGCAGCTCTGGCAGTGAATGGCGGCGCCATTCACATCGCCAACCGCAAGAAGCGTTAAGACAATAAGAAACCACGGCGGTATGGCCCGTCGTGAGCCTTGCATGCAAGACTCACCGCGGAATATCCGCTGGACGCAGTCTTGCGTAGCCTAGGCTACGCAAGCAGCAGTCACAGGTGGTGCGGCACTCCACAGTGCAGCACCGAATGCGCAGTACCTAACGAAGACGGTAATAAGCATGAATCTTCACGAGTATCAGGGTAAGCAGCTGTTCGCTGAGTACGGCCTGCCAGTATCCACCGGTTACGCGGTAGACACCCCGGAAGCAGCAGCAGAAGCTTGCGACAAAATCGGCGGCAGCGAGTGGGTTGTCAAAGCCCAGGTCCACGCCGGTGGTCGCGGTAAAGCGGGCGGCGTAAAGCTGGTTCGCAGCAAAGAAGACGCTAAGGCATTCGCACAGCAGTGGCTGGGCAAGCGTCTGGTGACTTACCAGACTGACGCCAATGGTCAGCCAGTCACCAAGATCCTGGTTGAATCGTGCACTGATATCGCTAAAGAGCTGTACCTGGGCGCTGTCGTTGACCGTTCGAGCCGTCGCATCGTGTTCATGGCTTCCACCGAAGGTGGCGTGGACATCGAGAAAATCGCTCACGACACTCCAGAAAAAATTCTGAAAGCCACTATCGATCCACTGGTTGGCGCTCAGCCATTCCAGGGTCGCGAGCTGGCATTCCAGCTGGGCCTGGAAGGCAAGCAAGTTGCTCAGTTCGCCAAGATCTTCGTAGGTCTGGCCAAACTGTTCAAGGATCACGACCTGGCTCTGCTGGAAGTGAACCCGCTGGTGATCAAGGCTGACGGCGATCTGCACTGCCTGGACGCGAAGATCAACATCGACGCCAACGCCATGTACCGTCAGCCTAAGCTGAAGACTTTCCACGATCCGTCGCAAGACGATCCGCGCGAAGCGCACGCTGCCAAGTTCGAACTGAACTACGTAGCGCTGGAAGGCAACATCGGTTGCATGGTCAACGGTGCTGGCCTGGCCATGGGTACCATGGACATCGTCAACCTGCATGGCGGCAAACCAGCCAACTTCCTCGACGTGGGCGGCGGTGCTACCAAAGAACGCGTTACCGAAGCGTTCAAGATCATCCTGTCCGACACTAACGTCGCTGCAGTATTGGTCAACATCTTCGGCGGCATCGTTCGTTGCGACATGATTGCCGAAGGCATCATCGGCGCTGTGAAAGAAGTCGGCGTGAAAATCCCGGTTGTTGTTCGCCTTGAAGGCAACAACGCTGAGCTGGGCGCTAAAGTACTGGCAGAAAGCGGTTTGAACATCATCGCTGCTACCAGCCTGACCGACGCTGCTCAACAAGTTGTCAAAGCTGCGGAGGGCAAATAATGAGCGTCCTGATCAATAAAGACACCAAAGTTATCTGCCAGGGTATTACCGGTTCGCAAGGTAGTTTCCACACCCAGCAAGCCATCGAGTACGGCACCAAGATGGTTGGTGGTGTAACTCCAGGCAAAGGCGGCACCGAGCACCTGGGTCTGCCAGTGTTCAACACCGTGAAAGACGCCGTAGCTGCCACTGGCGCTACCGCCAGCGTGATCTACGTTCCGGCTCCTTTCTGCAAGGACTCGATCCTGGAAGCTGCTTTCGGCGGCATCAAGCTGATCGTGTGCATCACCGAAGGCATTCCTACCCTGGACATGCTGGACGCTAAAGTTAAGTGCGACGAGCTGGGCGTAGTCCTGATCGGCCCTAACTGCCCAGGCGTGATCACCCCAGGCGAATGCAAGATCGGCATCATGCCAGGTCACATTCACTTGCCAGGCAAGGTCGGTATCGTTTCCCGTTCCGGCACCCTGACCTACGAAGCTGTGAAGCAGACTACTGACGCCGGTTTCGGTCAGTCGACTTGCGTCGGCATCGGTGGTGACCCGATCCCGGGTTCGAACTTCATCGACATCCTGAAGCTGTTCCAGGAAGACCCGAAGACCGAAGCGATCGTGATGATCGGCGAGATCGGCGGTTCGGCTGAAGAAGAAGCGGCTGCCTACATCAAGGCACACGTGACCAAGCCGGTTGTTTCCTACATCGCTGGTGTGACTGCTCCTCCGGGCAAGCGCATGGGCCATGCTGGCGCAATCATCTCTGGCGGCAAAGGCACTGCAGACGAGAAGTTTGCTGCCCTGGAAGACGCAGGCGTGAAAACCGTGCGTTCGCTGGCAGACATCGGCAAGGCTTTGTCCGAGCTGACCGGTTGGGCTGTCAAGTAAGCCTCGCGCTTAGCTGACGCTTTACCAGACAAAGGCCACCTTCGGGTGGCCTTTGTCATTTCCGGGATTTGTGTTGACCGTGCGGACGCCATCGCGAGCAAGCTCGCTCCCACAGGGATTTGTAGTGCACATTCGATTTGATTCACACCGCAAAAACTGTGGGAGCGAGCTTGCTCGCGATGACGGACTTACAGACACCAACCATTTACATGCATAAACGCGACACGAAAATGTCGTAGATCGGATAGTTCGCCCTTTAACAGTGCGTTTTCCTGCCGAATTCGTTAGGCTACTTGCCATTTTTGCGTCTGCGTCCCACAAGGTTGCTGCGCGCTAAACGGGTCAGTCCTATACGGACCGACAGCATTTCCCTCACCCTTCAGGGAAATCCCTCTCTAAATTCCGATTCAGTAGTGTGGTATTTCCTTAATGAAAGTGTTGAAAGGCCAGGACATTCTGGCACTTGGTTTTATGACGTTTGCCCTGTTCGTCGGGGCCGGCAACATCATCTTCCCGCCTATCGTCGGTTTGCAGGCCGGACCACATGTCTGGATGGCGGCGCTGGGTTTTCTGATTACCGCGGTAGGTTTGCCGGTGATCACCGTTGTCGCGCTGGCCAAGGTCGGGGGGGCGATGGACGCCCTGAGCAGTCCGATCGGTAAAGTCGCTGGTGGCATACTGGCGGCTGCCTGCTACCTTGCCGTGGGCCCGCTGTTTGCCACCCCGCGTACCGCCACCGTGTCCTTTGAAGTGGGCCTGGCGCCACTGACCGGCGAAAGCCCGCTGGCACTGTTCCTCTACAGCTCGGTGTACTTCCTGCTGGTGTTCTTCATTTCCCTGTACCCGGGTCGCCTGCTGGACACCGTGGGTCGTTTCCTCGCCCCCCTGAAGATCATTGCCCTGGCAGTGCTCGGGATCGCCGCGTTCGCCTTGCCGGCCGGGGATATCGGGCACGGCACGCCAGAATACGTGGCGGCACCGTTCTCCCAGGGCTTCATCAATGGTTACCTGACCATGGATACCCTGGGCGCCCTGGTGTTCGGCATCGTTATCGTCAATGCCATTCGCTCCCGTGGCGTCGAGTCGCCTGCGCTGATTACCCGGTACGCGATCATTGCCGGGCTGATTGCCGGCGTGGGCCTGGCCCTGGTGTATGTCAGCCTGTTCCGTCTCGGTTCCGGCAGTCATGAAGTGGCTGTCGGCGCGACCAATGGCGCGGCGGTATTGCACGCTTACGTGCAGCACACCTTCGGTTCGCTGGGCAGTGGTTTCCTGGCTGTGCTGATTTCGCTGGCGTGCCTGGTGACCGCGGTCGGCCTGACCTGTGCCTGTGCCGAGTACTTCAGCCGTGTCCTGCCACTGTCCTACAAGACCCTGGTGATCATCCTCGCGGCATTCTCCCTGCTGGTGTCCAACCTGGGCCTGACCAAGTTGATTGCGTTCTCGATCCCGGTCCTGACCGCGATCTACCCGCCGTGCATCGTGCTGGTGGCCCTGAGCTTCTGCAAAGACTTCTGGCACGAGCACAGCCGCATCCTCGGTCCGGTGATGCTGGTGTCGTTCCTGTTCGGCCTGATCGACGCGCTCAAGGGCGCTGGCCTGGCTGACTGGATGCCGACTCAACTGACCCACTTGCCGCTGGCCGAGCAAGGCCTGGCATGGCTGGTGCCGTGCGTCTTCACCCTGGTGGTAGCGGTGGCCTGCGACCGCCTGTTGGGCAAGCGCGACGAAGCCCTGGCGTAACTGACGCCGCCCGTCACAAGCGGGCTGGCGCGAAACACCGAAATGCCCCGTATCGATCGATGCGGGGCATTTTTTATGGGCGCATAGCCGTGCCTTTTTCCCTGAGTTAACGTCGAACATCTAACTTGCAGGAACATGGCATGCCCGCGATGACGATCTCCAGGACGGCATCGCGGGCAAACCATGCTCCTGCGGGTTTAATCAACGTCTCCAGGGAATTACATGTCGTTCATCCATGCCAATCTGATCCATCTGCTGGCCGCGCTCTGGTTTGTCATCTGCTGGGGTGGCTACACCCGTTATGCCAGCTGGAAGGGGCGCGACACGGCGTGCCTGGCCAGCGTATTGCACCTGTACCGTGAAGACTGGATGCGCCGCATGCTGCTGCGCGACAACCGCATTGCCGACGCCAGCGTGATTGGCAATCTGGAGCGCAACGCGTCGTTCTTTGCCTCCAGCACCCTGATTATTCTCGCCGGTATTCTCACGGTACTCGGCGCATCCGAGCGCGCGGTGTCGTTGCTGGCTGATATTCCGATGGTGCAACAGGCCTCCCAGGGCATGTCGGAGATCAAGTTGCTGTGCCTGGCGCTGGTATTTGTCTATGCCTTCTTCACGTTCAGTTGGTGCATGCGCCAGTACAACTTCGCCGCGATCCTGGTGGGCTCGGCGCCCATGGTTGGTGAACGCCATGTCTCGGAGCAGGAGCGCAAGGCATTTGCCGCGCGGGCGGCGCGGGTGATTTCGATGGCCGCCAACCAGTTCAACTTCGGCCTGCGTTCTTACTACTTCGGCATGACCATGCTGGCCTGGTTTGTCAGCCCCTGGTTGTTCATGTCGATGAGTGCCGGGGTGGTGTTTGTGTTGTATCGCCGGGAGTTTCATTCCGACGTTCTAGAGGTCATGGTCTATACCCCTACCGAGGCGCCATTGCCCGAGGCCAATAAAGAGGTGAGCTGATGAGTATTGCGTTCTGGTGCGTATTGATCAGCGCCTTGCTGATTTTTGTCGCGCGTGTGCCAGTGACCAAGGCCATGAAGGAGCAGGGCGGCTACAACAATCACCTGCCGCGCCAGCAACAGGCGCAGTTGAGCGGCTTGGGTGCCCGGTCGCTGGCGGCCCACCAGAACAGTTTTGAGGCGTTCATCCTGTTTGCGGTGGGGGTGTTGATGGCGCACACCACGCAGACGGCGGGATGGCTGATCGACGGGCTGGCAATGGTCTTCGTGATTGCCCGGGTGATCTATTTGCTGTGCTACTGGGCTGACCTTCCCTGGCAGCGCAGCCTGGTGTGGTGTATCGGCCTGGTCTGTTCATTGCTGCTGATGCTCAGCCCGACATTCAAGAGCGTGCTGCTCTAATACGTTTGCAACGCGCACAATAAAGCCCGCACTTGGCGGGCTTTATTGTGCAGCGCTAAAACCATTAATTGGTTTTTGGAGCGGCTTCTTCGGCAGCGGCTTTGTTCGATTCAGCCTGAGCTTTGGCAGCTTCGGCGTTTTCTTTCGCAGCGTCGTTCACTTTATCCTGAGCTTTGCTCATGTCCTGCTGAGCTTGCTCGGCATGTTTGGTAGCATCTTGAGCTTTGTCCTCGGATTTTTTATCGCAGGCAGCGAGACCGAGGGAAGCGGTCAACATCAAGGCAATAGCTAAAGTTTTACGCATGGGGTGTTTCTCCTTATGGAAAATATCTACTTGGCCTTTCGAGCACAGCCTGAGGGGTTAAGTTCCATGTTTCCCACAGATATATAAGTTTATTCTTGTGGGAACTTTTCCTTACGTCCATAACAGCTAAGCAACAACACTAATCAGAGCCTATAGCGAATGTCGGATAACCCCATTTTTGAGCGTGCGATGCGTTTTTTATCGGCCCTGCGTCATTGTCAGGTCCTCGGTTTGCATGTGCACAGCGCCAGCCAGGAAGGGATGACCATCACCTTGCCCTACAGCCCGCAAATCGTCGGTAATCCGCAGACCGGGGTGATTCACGGTGGCGCCATTACCTCCCTGATGGACACCGCCTGCGGCATGGCCACCCTGTGTGTGCTGCCGGAGTTCGAAGTGTGTCCGACCCTCGACCTGCGCATCGACTACATGCACCCGGCCGAACCCCACAAGGATGTGTACGGCTTTGCCCAGTGCTACCGGGTGACCACCGATGTGATCTTTACCCGCGGCTTTGCCTATCAGGACGATCCGCAGCAGCCCATTGCCCATGTGGTCGGGACGTTCATGCGCATGGGCAAAGGGATCAAGGGCACCAAGGGCTTCGGCGGTTCGATGAGTGGTGGGCAACAATGAACGATGACTTCAAGACTCAATTGCAGCAGGCCCACGAGCGTGGTGACTATGCCTCGCTGCTGCACCTGATACCGTACGCCAAGCTGATTGGCGTTGAATGCTCGCGCCTGGGCGATGAGTTGCTGTTTCGCCTGCCGGCGAACAAGGACAACATTGGCAACCCGCTATTGCCGGCAATTCACGGCGGGGTGATTGCAGGTTTCATGGAGCTGGCTGCAGCCCTGCACCTGGTGGTGTTCACCGGCTCGCCGGGAGTGCCGAAGATCATCGACTTTTCCCTCGACTACCTGCGTGCCGGGCAGTTTCGCGATACCTATGCCAAATGCCAGGTGTGTCGGCAGGGGCGGCGCGTCGCCAACGTGGCGATAACCGCGTGGCAGAGCACTGAAGCCGAACCGATTGCCACGGCGCGGGCGCATTTCAAGATCGAGGAAACACCCAGCCCTTGAAATCCTCGGTGGCGCCCCCAACTTGAATGACATCCCGCCGCCACCCTTCAGGGCGCGGCCACTGCCATCCAATCGGAGTTTGATGACCATGAGCGTGGAAACTCAAAAGGAAACCCTGGGCTTCCAGACCGAGGTAAAGCAACTGCTGCACCTGATGATCCATTCGCTGTACTCCAACAAGGAAATTTTCCTTCGCGAACTCATCTCCAACGCCTCTGACGCTGTCGACAAATTACGTTTCGAAGCCCTGTCCAAGCCTGAGTTGCTGGAAGGCGGCGCGGAACTGAAAATCCGTGTGAGCTTCGACAAAGACGCCAAGACCGTCACCCTCGAAGACAACGGCATCGGTATGAGCCGCGAAGATGCGATCACGCATCTGGGCACCATCGCCAAGTCCGGCACTGCTGATTTCATGAAACACCTGACGGGCGACCAGAAGAAAGATTCGCACCTGATCGGTCAATTCGGCGTGGGTTTCTACTCCGCGTTCATCGTTGCCGACCAGGTTGAAGTGTTCAGCCGTCGTGCCGGCCTCGCCGCGAGCGAAGGCGTGCACTGGTCGTCCAAGGGCGAAGGCGATTTTGAAGTCGCGACCATTGAAAAAGCCGATCGCGGTACCCGTATCGTCCTGCACCTGAAATCCGCTGAAGACGAGTTCGCCGATGGCTGGCGCCTGCGCAACATCATCAAGAAGTACTCCGACCACATCGCGCTGCCGATCGAACTGCCGAAGGAAGTCACGGCGGCCGAAGGTGAAGAGACGCCTGCGGTTGAATGGGAAACCGTCAACCGTGCCAGCGCGCTGTGGACGCGTCCGCGTACCGAGATTAAGGACGAGGAATACCAGGAGTTCTACAAACACATCGCCCACGATTTCGAGAGTCCGCTGAGCTGGAGCCACAACAAGGTCGAAGGCAAGCTGGAATACAGCTCGTTGCTCTACGTGCCGGCCCGTGCTCCGTTCGACCTGTACCAGCGTGAAGCGCCTAAAGGCCTGAAGCTGTACGTGCAGCGGGTGTTCGTCATGGACCAGGCTGAGTCGTTCCTGCCGCTGTACCTGCGTTTCGTTAAGGGTGTGGTCGATTCCAACGACCTGTCGCTGAACGTGTCGCGGGAAATCCTGCAGAAAGACCCGATCATCGATTCGATGAAGTCGGCGCTGACCAAGCGCGTGCTGGATATGCTGGAAAAACTGGCGAAGAACGATCCTGAGCAATACAAAGGCTTCTGGAAAAACTTCGGCCAGGTGATGAAAGAAGGCCCGGCCGAAGATTTCGCCAACAAAGAGAAGATCGCTGGCCTGCTGCGCTTTGCCTCTACCCAGGGTGAAGAGGGCGAGCAAGTGGTTTCCCTGGCCGAGTACCTGGCACGCGCCAAGGAAGGCCAGGACAAGATCTACTACCTGACCGGCGAAACCTACGCACAGGTCAAGAACAGCCCGCACCTGGAAGTCTTCCGCAAGAAAGGCATCGAAGTGCTGCTGCTGACCGATCGCATCGACGAGTGGTTGATGAGCTACCTCAGTGATTTCGACGGCAAGAGCTTTGTCGACGTGGCGCGTGGCGACCTGGACCTGGGTAACCTGGATTCGGCCGAGGACAAGCAAGCGGCGGAAGAAGTCGCCAAGTCCAAGGAAGGCCTGGTTGAGCGTCTGAAAACCGCGCTGGGCGACGCTGTTGCCGAGGTGCGGGTTTCCCATCGCCTGACCGATTCGCCGGCGATCCTGGCCATCGGTGAGCAGGACCTGGGCCTGCAGATGCGTCAGATCCTTGAAGCCAGCGGGCAGAAGGTTCCGGACTCCAAGCCGATCTTCGAATTCAACCCGGCTCACCCGCTGATCGAGAAGCTCGACGCGGAGCAGAGTGACGAGCGGTTCGGTGATCTGTCGCACATCCTGTTCGATCAGGCGGCCCTGGCGGCCGGCGACAGTCTCAAGGATCCGGCCGCTTATGTGCGCCGGCTGAACAAGCTGCTGGTTGAGCTGTCGGTGTAAACAGGTTGTAGAAAAACCCGCTTCGGCGGGTTTTTTCATTGTGGCGTTTATTGACGGGAGTGAGTCATGAGTCAAATCACTGTGCGTTCCGTGGCCTATCAGATTGATGGCCAGCCATACGAAAGTCGCCTGGCGTTCGATGCCGCTCACTCAGGTCCGCGTCCGGGCCTGTTGATGGCGCCGAACTGGATGGGCGTTGGTGCGGGTGCCGAGGAGATTGCCAAGGCGGTCGCGGCCAAGGGCTATGTGGTGCTGATTGCCGACCTCTATGGTCAGGCGGTTCGACCGCAGGACAACGATCAGGCAGGGGCGGCGATGATGCCGCTGAAGAATGACCGGCCGTTGCTGCGCAAGCGTATGCAGGTGGCGTTCGAGCAGTTGCAGGGCCAGGGTGAGGCGGCGGTCGATGTCTCTCGGCTGGCGACGTTCGGTTTCTGCTTTGGCGGCTGCTGTGCGTTGGAGTTTGCCCGCACGGGGGCGGCGGTGAAGGCGGCTGTGTCGTTCCACGGTACGCTGGATACGCCGGATGCCAGCGATGCGAATAACATCAAGGGCTCGGTGTTGGTGCTGCATGGGGCGTCTGACCCGTTAGTGCCCAAGGAGCAGTTGCCGGCCTTCGAGGCCGAGATGAATGCAGCGGGTGTGGATTGGCAGTTGTTGAGTTATGGCGGGGCCTTTCACTCGTTTACCGATCCGCATGCCAATGTGCCGGGCATGATGATG
Source organism: Pseudomonas sp. Irchel 3H3 (assembly GCF_900187635.1). Classification (NCBI taxonomy): domain Bacteria; kingdom Pseudomonadati; phylum Pseudomonadota; class Gammaproteobacteria; order Pseudomonadales; family Pseudomonadaceae; genus Pseudomonas; species Pseudomonas sp. Irchel 3H3. The sequence goes on from NZ_FYEC01000007.1 coordinate 20,484, forward strand.
TATGACGCCAAGGTGGCGGGGCGGGCGTTTAGGTCGATGCATGATTTGTTGGATGAGGTGTTTGCGGGGTAGGGGATTGGGGGCATCGCCCTCCGGGTGGATCAAGATCAAAAGCCAGGGCACGGCGACCTACCCGTCGGCCTGCTTTCCTGCGCTGGAATATCTCTGTGGGAGCGGGCTTGCCCGCGATGGCGGCTTGCTCCACACCAAAGCTCTCGGTGTAACCCCCCCAATCCTCTCGCAGCTGCCGAGCCCGCGAGGCTGCGTTCGAGGACGCAGTCCTCGCAGCGCATCCCACAAAAAAACCTGCCCGCCTCAGCCTCTGCCTTTGGGTAACTCAATTCTCTCGCTTTCCCCCGGAACACTTGGCCAGTCACCTGCTGCCCAGCGCCGGCGCGCTTCTTCGATGGCGCTCGGGTCGCTGGCGACGAAGTTCCAGTTGATCCGGCGTGGGCCGTCCATGGGGGCGCCGCCGAAGAGGATGGCGTGACAGTCGCTCTCGGCGAACAGGGTCATTGTTTCGCCGCTTGGCAGGATCACCAGCGAGTGGGGTTCGATGGGCTGGTCGTTGAGCTGGGCGTCGCCGCTGAGGACGTAGAGCGCGCGTTCTGTGTGTTCGGTGGGGATCAGCAGGGTGGTCGCGGTTTGCAGTTGCAGTTCCGCGTACAGGGTCGGGGAGAGTATGGGGACCGGGGACTCAAGGCAGAAGCCGGTGCCGGCGATCATGCGGATTTTTACTCCCAGGTTATCGCTGACCGGCAGGCTGGCGGCCGGGTGGTGGCTGTAGTGGCCTGGGCCTTGTTCGTGTTCCTTGGGCGAGGCCAGCCAGATTTGCAGGCCGTGCATGGTGAAGTCCTGGTCCCACAGCTCGGCGGGCGTGCGTTCGACGTGGGCGATGGCGCTGCCGGCGGTCATCCAGCTGACGTCACCGGCCTGGACGAGTTGCTCGGAGCCCAGGCTGTCCTTGTGCAGGAGTTCGCCTTCGAACAGGTAGGTCAGGGTCGACAGGCCGATGTGCGGGTGTTGGCGGATGTTCATGCCGTGGCCGGCCGGGTAGCGGGTGTGGAGCATGTGGTCGAAAAACACGAAAGGCCCGACGCTGCGGCATTTGGCCGAGGGCAGCGGGCGCAGGATCGGTTGGCCTTCGACCTCTTCGGGGCGCGGGCGGATCACGAGCGGAGCGGTCATGGGGCATTCCAGGCTGTACGAAAGATGCCGTTGAGCATAACCCGCACAGCCGGCACTTGCCGCTATTGGCTGAAGGCGCCTTCGGAAAGGTGGGTTTCGATGCTCACTTCGCTGGTGGTCATCAGCTTGTGGATCGGGCAGCGATCGGCCACCCGGTGCAGTTCGTCACGCTGGGCATCGGTGAGCACGCCCTTGAGGGTCAGCTTGACGTGCAGGGCGTACTTGCCTTTCTGCTCTTCGCTGTTGTCGTGCTTGACCTCGACCGTGACGCCGGTCAGCGGGATGCCTTTTTTCTGCGCGTACAGCTTCAGGGTCAGCGCCTTGCACGCCCCGAGAGCTGCGTCGAAGTAGTCGTGGGGCTCAGGCGCGGAGCCTTCGCCGCCTGCGGATACCGGGACATCGGCAAACAGTTCATGCTCATCGATCTGCACGCTGTGGCGAAAACCTTCACTGGATTCAGTATTGACGGTAATGGTCATGGGTTACCTCTCTGGCAGTGGGAGACGACGGAAAAACACCTTGCAGTTATAGAGCATTCGCGCAATCAGGCGTTCCACTTTCTTTATCGCTGAACCCTTGAGCTTGGTGCGGGGTCTATTCTGTTCATCTGTTGGGGAGCGCGCGCGTGTCTTTGAAACCCTGGAATGCTGCCTGGTTGCTGGTGCTGCTCAGCGGGCTGGCGGACGCCCGTGAGTACGCCTATAGCGATGCACACCTGCACTATGTGGATTTTTTCCAGGAAACCGCCGGCATGCCGAAACTGCTCAAGGCGATGGCGGACAATCGCATCGAGCATGTGATGATTTCCGGGGTCCCGGTGGCGAAGAAGTGGCATGAAGACGAGCCCAAGCGCCCGCGCTATTACGCCGGGGATGATGCCGATGCCTACTGGTACAGCGCCACTGATGTGATTGTCGCCGCCGCGGTGAACAAGCTGACCCCCGAACAGCGCCAACAGTTTCATCCGTTCCTCTCAGGCTTCAATCCCAATGACAAGAACTCTGAGGCGCATATCCAACGCATGCTCGACCTCAATCCCGGCTTGTGGCAGGGCATAGGCGAGGTGTTTACCCGGCATGACGACTTGACCGCCCTGACCTCCGGCGACACGCCGCGAGCGAACAACGAGGCCATGACGCGGATTTACCACCTGGCGGCGGAGAACGACTTGCCGGTGCTGGTGCATTCCAACATCACTTCCAAGCGCGAGAAAAACCCGCTGTACCTGGCCGAGATCGAAGAGCCGCTGCGCAATCATCCCCATACCCGGTTTATCTGGGCGCACGCTGGCACCAGCCTGGAAATCCATCGGCATCAAACCCAGCTGGATTTCCTGCTGCCGACCCTGACGCGGCTGCTCGAAGCGTACCCCAATCTGTTCATCGACCTGTCCTGGAGCGTGCTCACGCCTTATCTGCTGGATGAGGCGGGGCAGCCTCGCCCGGAATGGGTAAGCCTGGTGACGCGCTTCCCTGAGCGTTTCATGCTGGGTTCCGACGTGGTCGGGCGCTTCAAGACCCTGGGCAAACAAATGCACGGCTTTACCCCCTTTCTCGACGCCTTGCCGCCCGAGGTCGCGCGCCGGGTGGCGCGAGACAACTTCCTGGCGGTCCTGCCGCGTACGGTGACGCAAGGGGCGCGCTGAACGGCGGTTTGTCATCAGCCTGTCACCCGGGTGTCATACCCTCGCGCCCATCTCAATCAAGGAGCGCGAAATGTCCCTCACTCGTTTATCTGCATTGGCGGCGCTGATGCTGCTCAGCGGCCTGGCCAGCGCCGAGGTCAGCGTGCAAGGTCCAGTGGAATATGGTGTGTTCGAAGGGGCCAAGGCCGATCTGCAGTCAGGGGAGCGGGTGTTGCGGCGCAGCAACGAGTCGATCCGCCAGACCGAAACGGTGCCAGCCAAGTTGGGCACCAAGTTCGGTATCCGCTATCAGTTGGCCGGCAAGGCGGTCGAGGGGCAGCCGCTGACGTTGCTGTACTTTACCCCGGGCATTCGCACCCCCGACGGCGTGCGTCACGACAAGCTGGAGGTGGTCCAGAAGCTGCTGCCGGGTGCCCCGCAGGATGTGATGGCCTATGAATTCACCGAGAGCCACGAAGTGGTGCCGGGCGAATGGCGCTTCATGGTGTTCCAAGGCGATCGTTTGCTGACGCAGCAAAGTTTCACCGTGCGCTAAGCCGCAATCGCAGACAAAAAAACGCCCCGAACCAGTCGGGGCGTTTTTTATGCGGCGGTGCAGCGGGGTATTACTTACCCTGCCAGCGCTGCAGGACCAGGGTGGCGTTGGTGCCGCCGAAGCCGAAGCTGTTGCTCATCACGGTGTTGAAGGCTACGTCTTCACGGGTCTTGGTCAGGATTGGCATGTCGGCCACTTCCGGATCCAGCTCGTCGATGTTGGCCGAACCGGCCATGAAGTTGCCTTCCATCATCAGCATGCAGTAGATCGCTTCGTGAACGCCGGCGGCGCCCAGGGAGTGACCCGACAGGCTCTTGGTGGAGCTGATGGCCGGTGCCTTGGCGCCGAACACTTCACGCACACCTTTCATTTCCATGACGTCGCCGACCGGAGTCGAGGTGCCGTGGGTGTTCAGGTAGTCGATCGGTGCATCAACGGTGGACATCGCCATCTGCATGCAGCGGATGGCGCCTTCGCCGCTTGGTGCGACCATGTCGTAGCCGTCGGAGGTCGCGCCGTAGCCGACGATTTCCGCGTAGATCTTCGCGCCACGGGCCAGAGCGTGCTCCAGCTCCTCAACCACGACCATGCCGCCACCGCCGGCGATGACAAAACCGTCACGCTTGGCGTCGTAGGCACGGGAGGCTTTTTCCGGGGTTTCGTTGTACTGGCTGGACAGTGCGCCCATGGCGTCGAACAGGAACGATTGGCTCCAATGCTCTTCTTCACCGCCGCCGGCGAACACGATGTCCTGCTTGCCCATCTGGATCTGTTCCATGGCGGTACCGATGCAGTGAGCACTGGTGGCGCAGGCAGAAGCGATGGAGTAGTTCAGGCCCTTGATCTTGAACGGAGTGGCCAGGCACGCGGAAACGGTGCTGCTCATAGTCCGCGTCACGCGGTATGGGCCGACGCGCTTGACGCCTTTCTCGCGCAGGATATCCAGCGCTTCCATCTGGTTCAGGGTCGATGCGCCACCGGAGCCAGCGATCAGGCCGGTACGCGGGTTGGACACTTGCTCTTCGGTCAGGCCGGAGTCAGTGATGGCGTCTTTCATGGCCAGGTAGGCGTAAGCCGCCGCATGGCCGACGAAGCGATAGATCTTGCGATCGATCAGTTCTTCGAGGGGCAGGTCAATGGAGCCGGAAACCTGGCTACGCAGACCCATTTCGGCATATTCCGGGTTGAACCGGATGCCAGGGCGGCTTGCACGCAGGTTAGCGGAGACGGTCTCTTTGTCATTGCCCAGGCACGAAACGATGCCCAGACCAGTGATAACGACGCGGCGCATGCGGATAACCCTTAGAAGTTGTCAGTGGAGGTGAAAACGCCGACCCGAAGGCCTTCGGCGGTGTAGATCTCGCGGCCGTCAACGCTGACCGAACCATCGGCGATGGCCAGGTTCAGTTTGCCTTTGAGTACACGCTTGATCTGAATGTTGTAGGTGACTTTCTTGGCGGTCGGCAGGACCTGGCCAAAGAACTTCACTTCGCCCGAACCCAGGGCACGGCCGCGGCCTGGCAGGCCTTGCCAGCCGAGGAAGAAGCCGACCAGTTGCCACATGGCGTCGAGGCCCAGGCAGCCCGGCATCACCGGATCACCTTCGAAGTGGCAGGCGAAGAACCACAGGTCCGGAGTGATATCCAGCTCTGCGACCAATTCACCTTTGCCGTACTTGCCACCCTCTTCGCTGATATGGGTGATGCGATCCACCATCAACATGTTCGGGGCGGGCAGTTGCGCGTTACCTGGGCCGAACAGCTCACCGCGACTGCAGCGCAGCAGGTCTTCCCGAGTAAAGGCGTTTTGTTTGGTCATGCGAGCTCCTCAATAGTCCCATGCGGCAGGTGGGGCAAATCTTCCCGGCCGATCAAAGCATTCATGCCTTGAACCGGCAGCCTACTCATAGACTATTGCGTTGTGGTGAAAGTCACAGGACAAGGGACATGAATGTACACTTGTGCACTGAAATTATTATTCAAGCCCAAAATCGAGCCTGTCGAGGTGACTAAGACTGCCGCACTTTCGGTTTTCGCGCCAGTCGCAGATGCTCGATTAGGCGGTACTACTGCAGCCAACGCTGGAGAATTTGCTGCAGATCAGTACGTTTGAAAGGCTTGGCCAGGTAATCGTTCATTCCCGCCGCCAGGCAGGCCTCGCGGTCACCCTGCAAGGCGTTGGCCGTCAGGGCGATGATCGGTACTTCGCTGCAGCCGGGCAGTTGCCGGATCTGCCGCGTGGCTTCGTAGCCGTCGATGATCGGCAGCCGGCAATCCATCAGGATTGCCTCGAAAATCAGGCTTTCGGCGCTGCGTACCGCCTGCGCACCGTCGGTGGCGACGCTGACGGTGAAGCCCAGGCTGCGTAGCATGGCCTCGATCACGGTCTGGTTGACCGGGTTGTCCTCCACCAGCAACACATTGCGCCCTTCGCCATTGCCGCTCGGCACCCGCGCGGCAGGCGCCGGTGTGGGCAAGGTCTGGCGCGACAAGGCCAGGGGCATTTCCAGGGTAAAGACCGAGCCCTGGCCTTCCACGCTTTGCGCGCGCAGGGTGCCGCCCATGCGTTCGGCCAGGGTGCGGGCGATCGGCAGTCCCAGGCCAGTACCGCCATAACGCCTTGAAATCGAACTGTCGGCCTGCTGGAAGGCGTTGAACATCTGTTCCAGGTTGTCCGGGGAGATGCCGATGCCGCTGTCGCGCACCGTGCAGGTAAACCACAGCAGTTCGTGGTCCAGCGACTGCCACTGCGCCTGGATTGACACCTGGCCGTGCTCGGTGAATTTCAGGGCATTGCCGATCAGGTTGACCAGGATCTGCCGGATACGTGTCGGGTCGCCCTGCACGTTCAGGGCCGGCATGCCGTCGGCCAATTGCAGCTGCAGGTTCAGGCCGCGTTGCTGCGCACTGTGGGCGAACGCCTGGGCGCAACTGTTGATCAGGTCGGCGAGGTTGAACGGGATGTGCTCCAGTTCCAGGGGCGCTCGTTCGATGCGCGAAAAATCCAGAATATCGTTGATCACCTTGAGCAAATGCTCGGTGGACTCCGACGCCAATGCGGCGTACTCGACTTGCTCGTCGGTCATCTGGGTGGTTTCCAGAAGCTGCAACATGCCCAGCACGCCATTCATGGGGGTGCGCAGTTCGTGGCTCATCATCGCCAGGAAGTCGGATTTGGCGCTGTTGGCCTTTTCCGCCTCTTCACGGGTCTGGATCAGTTGCGCCATGGCCTGCTGCTGTTCACGGCTGGCGTGCTCCAGGCCATCGGCCAGGTTGTTGATATGCCGCGACAGGCTGCCCAATTCCGCATCGTCGACGATCGGCAGCGGGGTGCTGTAGTCGCCTTGTTGGATGGCCTTCACCGCGTTGCCCATGGCACTGATGGGTTCCGACAGGCTGGCGGCCAGGCGCCGGGCCAGGAGGAAGGTAAAGAGCAGGGCGAATAGCGCCAGGATGCCCGCCTTGAGGACGATCTCCTGTTGGCGCTGACTGAAGGCATCGTTGGACATGCCAACGATCACCCGCCCCAGATAGTCTTCAGTGATGCCGCTGGGCGGGGGCGCGGCCTGCAGGAAGTCGTCATTGAGCTGGATGCGTTGCAGGCGCACCGGTGCCTGGAATACCTCGATCTGCTGTGGCTGTCCGCGGGAAAGCGACGGTTGCTCGACGTACACCAGGACGTTGTTGGCACTGTCCTGGACCTGCAGGAAACGCACGTGAGGGGTGGCCAGCGTGGCCTTCATCAGGCTCTCGAGCACCTCCTTGTTGCCGGAAATCACCCCATATTCGGTGGCCGGGGCCAGTTGATTGGCCACCAGTTGGCCGGTGTGATTGAGTTCCTGGCGCAAGTCCTGGATGCGCACGAAGGTAAAGAAGCTGATCAGCAGCAGGGTCAGCAGCAGGGCCGGGCCGAGGCTGATGACCTGGGTGCGGGTATTGATGCCCCAGTGGCGGCGGAAGGTCATGGCCAGGTGTCTCCTTCGGCCAACTGGATAGCCACCGCCACGGGGTCGATCTGTTCAAGGCCCAGGGAGCGCGCGACTTGCGGGTTGGTGGCGACCTTGAAGCGCGTGGGGTAGAGGCTGCGTGGCCAACTAGCCGGCGGACGGTCGAGCAACTCGTCGAGGATCGCCAGCCAGTCACTCTGGTCGCTGTAGCTGCTGGCCAGGCTGCCGGCCTTGACGAACCCGGCATTCGGTCCGATCAGCGCCCGTTGCTGGCCATAGCTGCTGAGCAACAGGTTTTTTGCGGTTTTCGGGTTGTACAGCTCGGGGTCGTCGAGACCCAGCAGCACGTCGCTGTTTTTCAGTAGCGCTTGCAGGGGCCGGCTGTCACTGGTGTTGTCCCAGCGCTCGGCGACGACTTCTATGCCCAGGCGATGGGCGGCGCCGTGCAGCTCCTTGAGCAGGAACTCGCTGTCCTTGCCGAACAACACGCCAATGCGCCTGGCTTGCGGCAGCAGGCTACGGGTCAGGCGCAACTGGCGGCTGAGCGGTGGATCACTCCACAGCAGGCTCAGGTGCAGAGGACGGGTGTCGCCCACGCGTTGATTGGCTTGCAGGCGGCTGATCCGCAGCACCAGGGTGGGAGGGCCTTGATGGTCTTGCAGGCGCCAGTCGAGGCTGGCCAGGTCGAGCAGAATCAGGCGGGTGGTACAGGGGATGCGGGCGGGCGGCGGCAACTCGCGCAATGGCATGAAGCGCACAGTGTCTTTGGGCCGCTGCTGGGCCAGGGCCTGGGTAAAGGCCTGCACGCCGGGACTGTCTTCGGCCCCCGTCAGGAGGATATCGGCTGCCCGCACGGGGAGGGCGGCCAGGCAGCCGAGCAGCAGCAGCCCCAGGCAACGAAGCAGGTGGTTCAGCAGGCTGGTCGACATACGCGCAAGAACCATCTCAGAACACCAGCTCGGCGCTGAAGTACAGCACGTGGCGTGAGTCGTAGTAATTGTCGGCGAAGGTGTTGGGCTGATTGTCCAGGCGTTGTTGCAGGGTGCTGGCCAGCTCCAGGCTGGCCTTGCCCAGGGCGATGCGTTTGGCCAGGCGCGAGTCGAGCCGTTCGAAACGGTAGCCATTGAGGGCGTCGTCGCCGTAGTAGAACAGCGCGCTGTTCCAGCCGTTGCCCCAATCGCGCAGCCAGCCGGCGGAGCCACTGTTGCGCGCGGTCAGTTGCTGGTCCTGGGGGCTGCTGGCCTCGGCGTCGACATAGGCGTAGGTCAGGCGTAACCGGTCGACAGCACTCAGGCGCCAGTCGAGCTGGGTTTCCGTACCTTGAAAGCGAGCGGTGTTGGAATTGCTGGCAATGAACTGATTGTTGCGCAGCGACTCGCTGATCATCCCGGTGATCTCGTCGTGGAACAGCTTGACGTCGAGATTCAGGCCCAGCTGGGCGAAATAGCCGTTGTAGCCGAGTTCGCGCGAGCGCATGTGTTCCTGCTCGAGATCGCCGGGGCCGCGGGTCTTGACGAAATAACGGGCGTTGGGCCTGCCGTAGGCCGTGGGGTTGAGCCCGGTCACCCGATAGCTCCAATTGACGTTGTTCTCGAACATGTCGGGCGAGCGCACGGCTTCGGAGTACACCGCGCGCAGGCCATGGCGCGGGTTGATCAGGTAGTTGATCGCGAAGCGCGGGGTCAGCGAGTCACCGATCAAACGGGTTTTTTCGTACATTGCACCGCCCTGCAGTAGCCAGTGCTCGGTGGCACGCCACTCCAACTGGCCGAACAGGCGCGAGGTGGTGTCATCGAGGGTGCCATTGAAGTAGGTCTCGGAGTCGGCCCGGTCGTAACGATAGTTCAAGCCGCTGACCAGGCGCAGACTATCGGACAGGCTCAGGGTGTCCTGCAGTTCCAGGTCGTAGCGCGATTCCCGGGTGCTTTGGTCGATGTTGCCGCAGACGGTCCGGTTGGCGCCGCCTCGCCACTGCGCCAGGGCCTGGTTGGCCAGTGCCTCCTGCTCTGGCGTCGAGCTTGGGGCACCGCTGGCGGTGAAGCTGTCCATGTTGCGCGCCAGGCGCTCGGTGTAGTTCGGGTCCAGTTGCCAGAGCTCCGCCAGTTGCGGGCTGAACGATATTTCGGCATCACAGGCGCGCCAGGTTTGCTGGCGATCCCAGTGCTGCGCCGTGCCCTGGACATAGAGGCTGTGCTCGGGGTTCAGGTCGAGGTTCCAGCGCAGGGAGGTGGAATAATTCTTGGCGCTCACGTCGGAATTGTTTCCGGCGGCGGTAATCCCGGGGAATACCGGACGGTAGGTATAGGGCCGCTGATTGCTGCCGTCCTTGGCGTTGAGCTGCCAGTCGAGGCTGTGCTGTTCGTCGAGTGCCTGGCTGATGGCCAGGTTGACCCGGTCCAGGCGCCGGCTGTCGTGGTAGTCCGCACCCCGCTGGTCGGAGTCGAAGCCGTCGTCTTCCTGGCCCGACAACGACAGGCGCAGGTCGCCACTGCCCCAGCCGGTGCCGTGGCTGGCGTACCAGTCATTGATCCCGCGCTGGCCGCGGGTGACTTTGACCCGTGTGCCATGGCTGTTGGCCGGGGCGCGGGTAATGATGTTGACCACGGCCATCAGGGCATTGGCGCCGTAGCTGACGGTGTTGGGCCCGCGAAACACCTCGATGCGCTCAACGTCTTCCAGCGCTACCGCGATATCGCTCCAGTCCACCGTTGCCAGGCCGGCGCGGTACACCGAGCGCCCATCGATCAGTACTTGCATGCGCCGCGCCTGACTGGCATTGCTGCCGTGGTAGTTGACCACCGCCTGGTTGCCGTTGATGTTGCCCACCATCATCCCCGGTACCAGCCGCAACAGCTCGCTGATGTCCCGCGCGCCGCTGGCCTTGATCAGTTCGCTGTCGAGCACGCTCATGCTGCCCGGCACGGCGGCGGGCGACTGTTTGAGTCGGGTGGCGGTCAGCACTTGTGGCAGCGGCAGGTTTTCCAGGAACAGGTCATCGGCCAGCAAGGTGTCGCTGAACAGCAACGCCAGGGCCAGCGAAGAATGGAGGGGGGAGGGACCAGCAACCACGGAACAGCCTTGATACCGTTTGGATGGGGCGCATGTTAACCGAGCTGGTCGAGTTTTCCAGTCACGATGTCAGCGTTTTCCTTCGTTTTGTTGTCTAGCGTCCTACTGATGTCGGTAATTGTTCGGGGGGCTGGTCGATGCACGGCCGCCCCGTATAATGCTGTCATCGCCATTGCAATGGATTAATGGACTACATATGAATGAACAGCGCCCGATTGCGGTCCTGGGGGGCGGGAGTTTTGGTACCGCTGTGGCAAATCTGCTGGCTGAGAACGGTCATGCGGTTCGCCAATGGATGCGCGATCCCGAGCAGGCCGAGGCCATTCGAGTCAACCGCGAGAACCCACGCTACCTCAAAGGTATCAAGGTGCATCCGGCCGTGGAGCCGGTCACCGATCTGCAGGCCACCCTCGACGATTGTGATCTGAGTTTTGTCGCACTGCCGTCCAGCGCCCTGCGCTCGGTGCTGGCACCCCATGCCGAGCGCCTGAGTGGCAAGTTCCTGGTGAGCCTGACCAAAGGCATTGAGGCGCAAAGCTTCATGCTGATGAGTGAGATCCTCGAGGAAATCGCTCCGCAAGCGCGTATCGGGGTGCTCTCCGGGCCGAACCTGGCCCGTGAAGTCGCCGAACACGCCCTGACAGCCACGGTGGTGGCCAGTGAGGACGAAGAGGTGTGCCAGCGCGTACAAGCCGCGCTGCACGGCCGGACCTTCCGCGTCTACGCCAGTGCAGACCGTTTTGGGGTCGAGTTGGGTGGCGCGCTGAAAAACGTCTACGCGATCATCGCCGGCATGGCCGTGGCGCTGGGCATGGGGGAAAACACCAAGAGCATGTTGATCACCCGGGCGCTGGCGGAAATGACCCGTTTTGCGGTGAATCGTGGTGCCAACCCGATGACGTTCCTCGGTCTGGCCGGGGTCGGCGACTTGATTGTCACCTGCTCTTCACCCAAGAGCCGCAACTATCAGGTGGGTTTTGCCCTGGGCCAGGGCTTGAGCCTGGAGGATGCGGTGAACCGCCTGGGCGAGGTCGCCGAGGGCGTCAACACCCTCAAGGTGCTCAAGGCCAAGTCCCAGGAAGTCGGAGTCTATATGCCGTTGGTCGCCGGCCTGCACGCCATTCTGTTTGAAGGGCGCACGCTGGAGCAGGTGATTGAACTGCTGATGCGTGGCGAGCCGAAAACCGATGTCGATTTTATCTCCACCAGCGGTTTCAACTGAGCCCTCGATTGACGGGGGCAGGGAGCAAGACATGAACGAACCCAAAGTAGAAGCCAGGTACGAGTCGATCCTCCTGCGGGTGCTGTGGATGCTGGTGTTTGTGCTGGTGTGGCAGGTGGCGCAATTCATTCTCGGCGCCGTGGTGCTGGTGCAACTGGTCTACCGCCTGATTTATGGTGCCCCGAGTGCCGGGCTGATGAACTTCGGTGACAGCCTCAGCCAGTTCCTCGCGCAGATCGGCCGTTTCGGCAGCTTCCACAGCGACCAGAAACCCTGGCCGTTTGCCGACTGGCCAACCCCGCGCACCCCGGAAGGCGAGGCCCCGCACACAGTGGCGCCAGCACCACATCCGGTCCGTGATGAGGAGCCAAAACTATGAAAGTCTGGGTGTTGCGCCATGGTGAAGCACAGCCCTATGGTTCGCGTCCGGACTCGGAGCGGGCATTGACGCCCCATGGCTGCGAGGAAGCCTTGCGCAGTGCCGCCCGGTTGATCGGCGAGCCGCTGACCGCGATCTACGCCAGCCCCTATCTGCGTGCCCAGCAAACGGCACAACTGGTGCGCGAGGCCCTGGGTTTCGTGCCAGACATTCGCACCGTCGAATGGCTGACCCCCGACAGCCGCCCGCAAGCCGTGGCCGAGCAACTGGCCTCGGTGGACAACGTGCTGCTGGTCAGCCACAACCCGTTGGTGGGCAATCTGCTGGGGTTTTTGCAGCACGGTCATGTGCAGGAGCCTGTGGCAGTGCGCACGGCAGGCCTGGCGGAACTCGAAGGCGAGTGGCCGCTGGCCGGGCTGATGAAGCTCAACAGCCTCAAACACCCGTAATACCCCGGCGCTCAGGGGCGGGGTTTTTTGTTTGAAATAGACAACCAAGCAATCGCTTGGTTGGTCTACGCTTGCGGCGACACCGAACAAAAACAGGAGCGCATTCCATGCCCGCCGCTTTTCGTTTGCCGCTGCAAGTGTTCTACGAGCGTGAAGCCCGCCACCCGCGCCAGCGGTTCATGGTCCAGCCGACTGGGCGCGGCCAGGTCGAAACGCTGACCTGGGCCGATGTCGGTCACCAGGCTCGTTGCGCCGCGCACTGGCTGCGCGCCCGGGAGTTGCCCCAGGGCAGCCACATTGCCCTGATCTCGAAAAACTGTGCGCACTGGATCATCGCTGACCTGGCGATCTGGATGGCCGGGCATGTGTCGGTGCCGCTGTACCCCAACCTGACGGCCGAGTCGGTGGCCCAGGTGCTGGAGCACTCGCAGGCGGCCCTGGCATTCATCGGCAAGCTGGATGACTGGCCGGGCATGTCCAAGGGCGTCAGCGCCGACCTGCCCACCATCAGCCTGCCACTGTGCCCCGCGGCGACGTTTGACTACAGTTGGGCCGACCTGCAGCGCAGTTCACCGATCCAGGACAACCCGACGCCGGATGCCGACGAGTTGGCGACCATCATCTATACCTCCGGCACCACGGGCCTGCCCAAAGGGGTGATGCACAGCTTTGCCAACCTCGGCTTTGCCGCCACCCATGGCACCCAGTTGTTCAACCTCACTGAGTCGGATCGACTGTTGTCGTACCTGCCGCTGTGCCATGTCGCCGAACGCATGTTTGTCGAAATGGCATCGATTTATACCGGGCAAACAGTGTTTTTTGCCGAGAGCCTCGACACCTTCCTGGTTGATTTGCAGCGCGCCCGGCCCACGGCGTTGTTTGGCGTGCCGCGGATCTGGACCAAGTTCCAGATGGGGGTCTACAGCAAGATCCCGGCCCGACGCCTGGATTTTTTGCTGGGCCTGCCGATCATCGGCAAGCGGGTCGGGCACAAGGTGCTGGCCGGCCTGGGCCTGGATGCCTTGCGCATTGCCCTGTCCGGCGCTGCACCGGTGCCCTTGGCCTTGCTGCATTGGTACAAGCGCCTGGGACTGGATGTGCTGGAGGTCTACGGGATGACCGAAAGTTGCGGTTATTCGCATATCTCCCTGCCGGGCCAGCAACGCCCCGGCTGGATCGGCAAACCGTGCCCTGAGGTGCAAGTGCGCATCGACACAACGGGCGAGGTGCAGGTGCGCAGCGGCGCCACCATGCAGGGCTATTTCAAGGAGCCGCAGAAAACCGCCGAGACCATTACCGAAGATGGATTTCTGCGCACCGGCGACAAGGGCGAGCAGGACGCCGAGGGTTATTTGCGCCTGACCGGACGGCTCAAGGAAATCTTCAAGACCAGCAAGGGCAAGTACGTGGCCCCGGCACCGATCGAGAACCGCCTGGCGGTGCACTCGCGCATCGAGCAAGTGTGTGTGGTTGGCGACGGCCTGAGTGCGCCGTTGGGCCTGTGCGTGCTGTCGGCGGTGGGACTGCAGGATGCCGCCAGCGCGGCGCGAAATGCCCTGCATGCGAGCCTGGAAAGCCTGCTCGAAGAGGTCAATGGCGCCCTCGACAAACATGAGCGCCTACGCCAGTTGGTGGTGGTCAAGGACAGCTGGGCGGTGGAGAACGGCTTTCTGACCCCGACCCTGAAGATCAAGCGCAACGTGATCGAGGCCACCTACGGTGCGCGCTTCGAGGAATGGAGCGCGCGCAGCGAAGCGGTGCTGTGGCAGGATTGAGGCAAACAACAGCAATAAGGGACCAAGAGATGAGTCTGTGGCGTACTGCTCCAAACATTGAACAACTGAATGCGATTCAGAAAAACACCATTGGCGAAGTGCTGGATATTCGTTTTGAGTCGTTTGACGAGCAATCGCTGACCGCCAGCATGGTGATCGATCACCGCACCCATCAGCCCTACGGCTTGTTGCATGGCGGCGCCTCCGTGGTGCTGGCCGAGTCGGTTGGCTCGATGGCCAGTTACCTGTGCATCGATGCGAGCAAGTTCTATTGCGTTGGCCTGGAAATCAATGCCAACCACCTGCGAGGGCTGCGCAGCGGGCGGGTCACGGCGGTGGCCAGGCCGATCCACATCGGGCGTACCACCCACGTCTGGGACATTCGCCTGAGCAGCGATGAAGGCAAGGCCAGTTGCGTGTCGCGCCTGACCATGGCGGTGGTGCCGCTGGGTGAGGCACCTCCAGCACGCTGATCCGCTGCTGCTGGGGCGTGGGCGATCTACATAACCATGGCCTGACTGTCACCCTTCCTGGCAGTTACGGTCATTGCCCCGGACCTGGGTCTTGCGGACAATCAACCCTTGATTTTGTTTATGGATATGTCGTTATGCCGCAGCAGATTTTTTTCGCCCATGCCAATGGCTTTCCTTCAGGCACCTACGGCAAGTTGTTTGCCGCACTTGCGCCGGAGTATCAAGTCGCGCATCTGCAGCAGCACGCCCATGACCCACGGTTTCCGGCGGACGACAACTGGTTCAACCTGGTGGACGAGTTGATCCATCACCTGGAGCAGCAACCAGGCCCGGTGTGGGGGGTGGGGCATTCCTTCGGCGGCGTCCTGCACCTGCACGCCGCATTGCGTTGCCCGCAGTTGTACCGCGGGGTGGTGATGCTTGATTCGCCCGTGCTGACCCGTACCGATCAGTGGGTGATCCGCGCGGCCAAGCGTTTTGGTTTAATCGACCGCCTGACCCCCGCCGGCCGCACCCTGGGGCGCCGGGAAGAGTTTGCCGACCTCGAGGCAGCCCGGCATTACTTTGCCGGCAAGAGCCTGTTCCGCGGTTTCGACCCGGAGTGTTTCGACGCCTACCTGCAACATGGTTTGCACAAGGTCGGCGATCGTTTGCGGTTGCGTTTTGACCCGGCCACCGAGATCAGTATCTACCGGGGGGTGCCGCACACCAGTCCTGGTCGTACGCGTCAGTTGCAGGTGCCGCTGGCGGTGGTGCGTGGGCGGCAGAGCCGGGTGGTCATGCGTCATCACGCCAGCGCGGTGGCCCGCATGCCCCAGGGCGAGTCCCTGACTGTGCCCGGCGGCCACATGTTCCCCCTCGAACGGCCACAAGACACCGCCGGATTGCTCAAGGAGCTGTTCCAGCGCTGGGCCGGTCGCAGCGACCGGGAATGCGCGTGAGCAGCGTCACCGAGGTGCGCCTGAACCTGCCGCACATCGAATTGGCGGCCCACCTGTTCGGGCCTGAAGATGGCCTGCCAGTGATCGCTCTGCATGGCTGGCTCGACAACGCCAACAGCTTCGCCAGGCTGGCACCCCGGCTCAAGGGCTTGCGCGTGTTGGCCCTGGATATGGCCGGGCATGGTCATTCCGGGCATCGCCCCCTGGGGGCCGGTTATGCCCTGTGGGATTACGCCCACGACGTGCTGCACGTTGCCGAACAGATGGGCTGGCAACGGTTTGCCCTGCTTGGCCATTCCATGGGGGCGATTGTCTCGGTGGTGCTGGCGGGTGCCATTCCCGAGCGCGTGACGCACCTGGCGTTGATCGACGGGGTGATTCCCCCCACGGCGGAACATGACAATGCTGCCGAGCGCATGGGCATGGCGTTGCAGGCGCAACTGGACCTGCAAGGCAAGCGCAAACCGGTCTACAGCAGCATTGACCAGGCTGTGCAAGTGAGGATGAAAGGCCTGGTGGCGGTCAGTCGTGAAGCGGCTGAGTTGCTCGCCGAGCGCGGGCTGATGCCGGTGCCGGGCGGCTACACCTGGCGCACTGACAGTCGCCTGACACTGCCTTCACCCCTGCGCCTGTCCAGTGAGCAGGCGCTGTCCTTTGCCCGGCGCATCAGCTGTCCGGCGCACCTGGTAGTCGCGGCCGACGGCATGCTCGGCAAGCATCCCGAGTTGCTGGAGCGTCTACCCTTTAGCCACGAACAGCTGCCAGGCGGGCATCACTTGCACTTGAACGACGAGGAGGGGGCAACCCTTGTTGCAGACTGTTTCAATCGCTTTTTCGCCATTCCTTGACTTGCAGCGGGCAACTGTCGAGGCTGGGCGGGTTGAAATGGGAGACAACCATGATAGATCTCTACACCGCTGCGACCCCTAATGGCCACAAGGTCTCTATCGTGCTCGAGGAACTCGGCATGCCCTACACGGTGCATGCCCTGAGTTTCGACAAGAAGGAACAAAAGGCACCCGCGTTTCTCAAGATCAATCCCAATGGCCGGATTCCGGCGATTGTCGACCGCGCCAACGGCGATTTTGCCGTGTTCGAATCCGGCGCGATCCTGCTCTACCTCGCTGAACTGAGCGGGCAATTGCTGCCCACCGACCCACAAGGGCGTTCGCGGGTAATCCAGTGGTTGATGTTCCAGATGGGCGGCATCGGCCCGATGCAGGGCCAGGCGAATGTGTTTTTCCGCTACTTTGCGGAAAAACTGCAGGGCGCCATCGACCGTTACCAGCACGAAACCCGCCGCCTGTACGAGGTGCTCGACAGCCGTCTGGAAACCGTCGAATACCTCGCCGACACCTACAGCATTGCCGACATTGCGACCTATCCGTGGGTGCGTGGCCACGAGTGGTCCGGGGTCTCGGTTGATGGCTTGCCGGCCTTGCAGCGCTGGATGGCTGCCATGGCCGAGCGCCCGGCAGTGCAGCGCGGGTTGTTGGTGCCACAACGCATCGACGACGCCAGTGTCATCAAGGGCGCCCAGGCCATGCTGATCCGATGAGAGTCTCTTCAAGGTTGAAGCGCATGCGTTTTTTCAGTTTGTTCGTACTTGCCTGTTGCAGTTCGTTGGCGTCGGCTGCCGACGTGCCGGGCAGCCAGGATTTGCCGCTGGTGCCACGCATGGCCGATGCGCAAATCGTCGATTATCGTCCGCCCGCCGAGCTGGAGCGGATCTACCCCATGGGTGCGATCCGCAAGATCAGCGGCCAGTTGCGGTTTGACGGGCAAGTCACTGCGCGGGGCCAGATGACCTCGGTGACCTATGAGTTGCCACCGGAACATTCCGCCACCGCTGCCTTCACCGCAGCCCGCGAAGCCTTACAGAAGCAGGGCGCCGAGTTGTTGTTCTGGTGCCAGGCGCGTGATTGTGGCGAAAGCAGCCTGTGGGCCAACGAAGTCTTCGGCAACGCCAAGCTCTATGGTGCCGATAACGGCCAGGCCTATCTGCTGCTACGCCTGGCTGCACCCCAGGACAACTCATTGGTGGCGCTGTACAGCATCACGCGAGGCAATCGCCGGGCGTACCTGCATGTCGAGCAATTCGACGCCGGTGCCCCCTTGGGCGAACTGTTGCCTACCTCTGCCACGTTGTTACGGCAACTCAAGGACACAGGCACGCTGGACCTGCCACGCTTGACCGGGGAACCCCAGGCCTCGTGGGTGACGTTGCTGTCCCGTGGCCTGAACCTCGATACCACGTTGCGGGTCAGTGTTTCCGGGGCCCAGGCCGATGCCTGGCGTCAGGCGCTGGTGGCACAGGGCGTGCGCAGTGCGCGGTTGGACCTGGGTGAGGTGAAAGACCCTGGCCTGCATTTCGAACTCTTGCGTTAAGCTCTGTGCAAGCGAACGTGCCTTGGGCCGTTCGCTTGCACTTTTGTCGATTAACCCTGTTCGAGATTTTTCATGCTCAATAACGATCGCCTGTTGGTGCAGATCCTGCTCCTGGTGTTATTCGGTGCCAGTTTCTGGGTGATGGCGCCGTTCTGGTCGGCGCTGTTCTGGGGCGCGGTGCTGGCGTTCGCCAGTTGGCCGTTGATGCGCCTGCTGACCCGTTGGCTCAACGGTCGCGAATCCCTGGCCGCCGCCGTGCTGACCCTGGGCTGGATGGTGCTGGTGGCGGCGCCACTGGTATGGCTGGGTTTCAACCTGGCGGACCATGTGCGCGATGCCACGGTCTTCATCAAGGATGTCCAGGTCGATGGCCTGCCCGAAGCGCCCGTCTGGCTCGGCTCCATTCCCCTGGTCGGGGGACGGCTGGTGGGTATCTGGAACAGCGTCGACCAGCAGGGCGCGGCACTGATGGTGACGGTCAAACCCTATCTGGGGCAGGTTGGCAACTGGTTGCTGGCACGCAGTGCGCAGATCGGTGGCGGTATCCTGGAGCTGACACTGAGCATCGTCTTCGTGTTCTTTTTCTACCGCGATGGCCCGCGGCTGGCGGGTTTTGTCCACCGTCTGCTGGAACGCCTGATCGGCGAGCGGGCCGGTTACTACATCGAGTTGGTGGCCGGCACCGTGCAGCGGGTGGTCAACGGGGTCATTGGCACGGCGGCGGCACAGGCCGTGCTGGCCCTGATCGGTTTCCTGATCGCCGGTGTGCCGGGGGCGCTGGTGCTGGGCATCGTGACCTTCCTGCTCAGCCTGATTCCCATGGGCCCACCCCTGGTGTGGATTCCGGCTACGGCCTGGCTGGTGTGGAAGGGCGACTACGGGTTTGCGGTGTTCCTCGGTGTTTGGGGGATGTTCATCATCAGTGGCGTCGACAACGTGCTCAAACCCTACCTGATCAGCCGTGGCGGTAATCTGCCGTTGGTGATCGTCTTGCTCGGGGTCTTTGGCGGTTTGATTGCCTTCGGCTTTATCGGCCTGTTCATCGGCCCGACCTTGCTGGCGGTTGCCTATAGTCTGCTGATCGACTGGAGCAACAGCCAGGCACGGGTTGAAGACAAGCGCTGAAAGGGAGGGCGGGCTGACGCGGGTGGCAACGAGCGCGTCAGCTCTTTGAGGCTTTTTTTCAGTCATGGGCACCGTTGATGATGATTTACCGATCATCGGGTCCCGGACGGGCTCGCGTTCCGCTACAATGCGCGCCGATTTCGACTTGCCTGAGAGCCCACTCATGTCCGCCTGCCAGACTCCTATCATCGTCGCCCTGGATTTCCCTACCCGTGACGCCGCACTGAAGCTGGCTGACCAGTTGGACCCCAAGCTGTGCCGGGTCAAGGTCGGTAAAGAGCTGTTCACCAGTTGTGCTGCGGAAATCGTCGGAACCCTGCGCGACAAGGGTTTTGAAGTATTTCTCGACCTCAAGTTCCACGACATTCCCAACACCACCGCGATGGCCGTCAAGGCGGCAGCGGAGATGGGTGTGTGGATGGTCAACGTGCATTGCTCCGGTGGCTTGCGCATGATGGCGGCCTGCCGTGAAGTGCTCGACCAGCGTAGTGGTCCCAAGCCGCTGCTGATTGGCGTGACGGTGCTGACCAGCATGGAGCGTGAAGACCTGGCCGGGATCGGCCTGGACATCGAGCCGCAGGAGCAGGTCTTGCGTCTGGCGGCACTGGCGCAGAAAGCCGGGATGGATGGCCTGGTGTGTTCGGCGCTGGAAGCCCAGGCCTTGAAGGCGGCGCATCCGTCGCTGCAACTGGTGACCCCGGGGATTCGTCCGGCGGGCAGTGCGCAGGACGATCAGCGCCGGATCCTTACTCCGCGCCAGGCTCTGGATGCGGGTTCTGACTATCTGGTGATTGGTCGTCCGATCAGTCAGGCGGCTGATCCAGCCAAGGCGTTGGCTGCGGTTGTGGCTGAGTTGGCTTTGTAGGGGGGGGTGCGCATTTCTCTTCTGTGGGAGCGAGCTTGCTCGCGATAGCGGCCTGCGCCACACCGTAGATCTCGGCAATACCCCAATCCCCTGCAGCTGCCGAGCCCACGAGGCTGCGTTCGAGGACGCAGTCCACGCCCCGGCTATCTCAAGATCAAGAGCTGCAGGCGAGCCAACGCTCGGCCTGTTGAGTGGTGGTGGCTTCTGTAGGGGCTGGCTTGCCGGTGAGGGTGCGACAAGCCAGCAGTGCTGGCTTGGGTTAAACCTTCAACACCAGTTTCCCGAAGTTTTCGCCGCTGAACAATTTCATCAGGGTTTCCGGGAACGTCTCCAGTCCGTCAACGATATCCTCCTTGCTCTTGAGCTGACCCTTGGCCATCCAGCCGGCCATTTCCTGCCCGGCGGCCGCGAATTGTGCGGCGTAGTCCATCACCACGAATCCTTCCATGCGTGCCCGGTTGACCAGCAGCGAGAGGTAGTTGGCCGGCCCCTTGATTGCTTCCTTGTTGTTGTACTGGCTGATGGCGCCGCAGATGATCACGCGGGCCTTGACGTTCAGGCGGCTCAGTACAGCGTCGAGGATGTCGCCGCCGACGTTGTCGAAGTACACGTCCACGCCTTTCGGGCATTCGCGCTTGAGACCGGCCACCACGTCCTCACTCTTGTAGTCGATGGCCCCGTCGAAACCCAGTTCGTCAATCAGGAACCGGCACTTGTCGGCCCCCCCGGCAATGCCCACCACGCGGCAACCTTTGAGTTTGGCAATCTGCCCGGCGATGCTGCCGACCGCTCCGGCGGCGCCAGACAGCACCACGGTTTCACCGGCCTTGGGTGCGCCGACGTCCAGCAGCGCGAAATAAGCGGTCATGCCGGTCATGCCCAGCGCTGACAGGTAACGTGGCAGTGGCGCCAGTTTCGGATCGACCTTGTAGAAACCGCGCGGCTCACCGAGGAAGTAGTCCTGCACCCCTAGTGCGCCGTTGACGTAATCGCCCACGGTAAACCCGGGGTTGTTGGAGGCAATGACCTGGCCCACGCCCAAGGCACGCATGACTTCGCCAATGCCCACTGGCGCGATGTAGGACTTGCCTTCGTTCATCCAGCCGCGCATGGCCGGGTCCAGCGACAGGTACTCGTTCTTGACCAGGATCTGGCCCGCCGCCGGTTCGCCCACCGGTACTTGCTGATAGGTAAAGGTTTCGCGGTTTGCCGCCCCCACCGGGCGTTTGGCGAGCAGGAATTGGCGGTTGGTCTGGGCAGTCATGGCGGGTACTCAAGGGTGAAGGAAGTCTGATTGATAGACCCTCATGGCCGATGTCGCAAGGTTTGCTGATCCAGCGAATACGGCTCGATCCAACGCAGTGATAGTTCGGTGGGCCTATTCATCACTGCTACTCATGAGCGATCAACCGGCCTTCTGATAGTGCTGACGTGCGACAGGGCCGGGTGGCTAGACTGGCAAAACGCGTTCACTCCCATTTTTCGAGGACACAACAATGAGCATGACGTTTTCTGGCCGGGTAGCGTTGGTGACCGGTGCGGCCGCCGGTATCGGCCGTGCGACTGCCCAGGCATTTGCCGCCGAAGGCTTGCAAGTGGTGGTGGCGGATCTCGATGTGGCGGGGGGAGAGGGCACGGTCGAACTGATTCGTGCGGCCGGTGGCGAGGCAGTGTTTGTGCGTTGCAACGTGACCCAGGAAAGCGACGTGCAAAACCTGATGGCGCAAGCCGTGAGTACTTATGGCCGAATTGATTACGCCTTCAACAACGCCGGGATCGAGATCGAAAAGGGCAAGCTGGCCGAGGGCACGCTCGATGAGTTCGACGCGATCATGGGGGTCAATGTCAAAGGTGTCTGGCTGTGCATGAAACATCAACTGCCTTTGATGCTGGCCCAGGGCGGTGGCGCCATCGTCAATACCGCCTCGGTGGCCGGCCTGGGGGCGGCACCTAAGATGAGCATCTACGCTGCGTCCAAGCACGCGGTGATCGGCCTGACCAAGTCGGCCGCCATCGAATATGCGAAGAAAAAGATCCGGGTCAATGCGGTGTGTCCTGCGGTGATTGATACCGACATGTTCCGTCGGGCCTACGAGGCCGATCCGAAAAAGGCCGACTTCGCTGCCGCCATGCACCCGGTGGGACGTATAGGCAAGGTGGAAGAAATTGCCAGTGCGGTGCTGTACCTGTGCAGCGATGGCGCGGCGTTTACCACAGGCCATTCGTTGGCCGTGGATGGTGGGGTGACGGCTTTTTGATGGACTGAGGAAAGCCGAGTTTTCTGCAGTGCAACCACTGGAACTTATGTAAGAGCAAGCCCGCATTCCTGTGGGCTTTTTTGTGTCTTTGGTGAATGTGTTTCAAGGGGTTAGGGCGAGGGGGTTTTGACCGGGTGCCGCGTCAAGCGGACAGGCAGGCTGTGCTTAACTGATCGAGGAAATAATCTAAAACATTTGGAGCTGATTTCTCATGGAATTGAGAATCGATCGTCAGGCGCTGGTCCCCGTCGTGCAGCAGGTGGTTGATGCGCTTGCCGGCAGAATTCGCCAGGGTGCCATCGAGCCTGGCACGCGTTTACCCTCTGTTCGCCAACTGGCCCGGGACAACCTGCTCAGCCAATCCTGCGTGATAGAAGCCTACGAGCGCATGGTGGCGCAGGGCGTGCTTGCATCGCGTCATGGTTCAAGCTATTTCGTTGTCACGCCGCTGCTCCCGTGCAGCTCTGAAGAAGTGCTCGCTGCCGGGGCAAGCCCGTTGCCCCTGGGATGTGCCGGCATGCCGCAAAGCTGGCGCGAAAGCGATGACCTCGGGTATGCGATCCGGCAGATGTCACGCACCGATATGCAGGGGTTGTTCAGCTACAGCTCGGTGTATGGCTTGCCGGCCCTGCGCCTGCAGATTCTCAAGCGCCTGAAACAGATTTCGATCGTCGCCGAGCAGTCCCAGGTGCTCACCACTGCCGGCGCCACCCATGGGCTGGACCTGATCATCCGCACCCTGCTCAAACCCGGTGATTGTGTGGTGGTGGAAACGCCCGGTCATTCGAACCTGTTCGAGCAATTGCGGTTGTCAGGTGTGCGGATGCTCGAGGTGCCGCGTACCCCGCGTGGGCCGGACATCCAGGTGCTTGAGTCGCTCTTGGCAGTCCATCAGCCGCGCGCACTGTTCATCAACAGCCAGTTTCACAATCCTACCGGCAGTTGCCTGGTCCTCGCTGTGGCGCAACGCCTGCTGGAGCTGGCCGCTCAATATGGGCTGTGCATTGTCGAAGATGACGTCTATGGCGATTTTCACGGGCGCAGTGCGACTCGTCTGGCCGCGCTGGATAACGCTGGCTGTGTGATCTACCTCGGCAGTTTTTCCAAGACCCTCAGCAGCTCGCTGCGGGTCGGCTATGTCGTGGCCAATCAGGCTCTGGTGGCGCGCCTGGCGCAGGTCAAGCGGATCACCAGTCTGGGCGTCTCCTGTTTCAGTGAAGCGGTGCTCCATACCCTTCTGGCCAACGGGGCATATCGCAAGCTGGTGCAGCGCCAGCGGCTGCGTTTGAAGCGCGAGCTGAACGCGTCACTGCAGGTGCTGGAGGACGCGGACTGGGAAGTCTTTGGCAGACCTTCGGGGGGGCTGTATATCTGGGCCAGGCCCAGGGCTTGTGCAGCGAAACACGTACGCGCCCTCGCGCAGCGACACGGTATTGCCCTGGCTGGCAGCGCTGAATTCAGCCCCAGCGGCGAGGCCGGCGATTGGTTGCGCATCAATGTGGCCTATGCCGGCGACTCACAAGCATTGGCGTTCTTTCAGGCCTGCGCATTGGAGGATCGACCTCAAGCGTTCTGAAAGCGACGCATACATAGCTTTTTGCCATGATTGCGGCAGCCGAGACTTGTGCTTGAGGGGCCCCGGTTGCGACCCTGCCGGGAGAGAAAATGGCCCCCATTGCCATTGGCCACTGGAAGAAGGTGACGAGCAATGATTTCAGGCGCGCAAGGATATTTCGCCAACCTCGGCATGGCGAAAAAACTGGGACTGGGTTTTATCCTGGTGTTGCTGTTGACTGCCCTGGTAGCGGCTATCGGGGTCTGGTCGCTGCACACCATCAGCCAGCGTTTCGACGGGCTCAAGCAAATGTCGGCGCTCAACAGTGGCCTGCTCAAGGTGCGTCTGCTGGAGCAGGAGTATGCCTTGCACGCCGATGACAAAACCGCCGAGGCCTTGCGCCAGGGCCTTGACGGCTTGCTCAACCTGACCGCCGAGCTCAAGGCGCGGTCGGCGGTCAATGCCCCGGTGATGAATGAGGTCGAGCATTCCCTGGGCGCCTATCGCAAGGCCTTCGATGAATTTGTCGAGCTGACTTCGGCCAAGGACCTGGCGCTGGAAATGGCCAGTTGGTCGGTCGCAAGCGTGGCCAACAACCTGGATGTATTGCAGGCGGGGCTGGCTGACGATGGCGCCTACATACTCAAGGAGTCGGCCGGCAAGGAGGGTGGTGAATTTATCGAGCAAGCCAGCCAGGTCAGTCAGGTCTCGAAGTTGATGCTGCAGGCAATGAACGAGGCGCGGGTCCGCCTGGACCAGAGCCGCAAGGCCACCACGCAGGATAGCGAGCAGGGCAAGATCGAGCAGGCTGACCAGGCGTTGAGCCAGGCGCAAGCGCTGATGCAGGTGGTCAAGGATGGCGGTTACCAGACTGTACTCGGCGAGGTGGCCGGGCACATCGCCAGTTTCACCGAAAAACTGGCGGAGTACACCGAACTCCTGGCTCGCGAACAACAGGTGTATCAACAGTTACATGCACGTGCTGGCGAAGTGGTGCAGCGGGTCGATCAGGCTTACGCCGCACAAGACCAGGCGATGCAGGCAGAGTTGCAGCAAAACTCGCTGCTGATCATTGTGTCGTCGGCCTTGGCCTTGGTGGTCGGACTGATCGCCGCCTGGCTGATCACCCGACTGATCGTTAGCCCTTTGCGCAGCGTAATCCGACTGGCCGAGCAAATTGCCGCTGGCGACTTGAGTGCCAGTGTAGTGGTGACCCGGCGTGATGAAATCGGCCAGCTGATGCAGGCCATGCAGCAGATGGGCGCGGGATTGAGCCGGATCGTCAGTGGCCTGCAGGCGGGCATCGAGCAACTGGCCAGCTCCGCGCAGTCGCTGTCGGCAGGGACCGAGCAGACCAATCTTGAAGTCAGCAGCCAGAAAGAAGAAACCGACCAAGTTGCCACCGCCATGAATCAGATGACGGCCACGGTGCACGACGTGGCGCGCAATGCCGAGGAAGCGGCGCAGGCTGCCCAAATCGCTGACAGCAAGGTGGAGTCCGGCCAGCAGGTGGTGCGTCAGAGCATGCAGCGGATCGAACAACTGGCAGACTCGGCGACGTCGGCCAGCTCCAGCATCGAGAGCTTGAGCGCCGAGATCCAGAACATTGGCAGTGTCCTCAGCGTGATCAAGAGCGTGGCCGAGCAAACCAATCTACTGGCCCTCAACGCCGCCATTGAGGCGGCGCGGGCAGGCGAGCAGGGCAGGGGCTTTGCCGTGGTGGCCGATGAGGTCCGCGCGCTGGCCAAGCGCACCCAGCAGTCGACCGAGGAAATCGAGCGCCTGGTGTCTTCCCTGCGCGGCGCCGCGCAGTCTTCAGTGCAGCAGATCGAGAACAGTGGCGAGTTGGTCAAGCTGGCGGTCAGTGATGCGCTGCAGACCGAGAGCGCACTGGGCAGTATCGCTGCGGCCGTTTCGCTGATTCAGCAGATGAACCAGCAGATCGCGGCCGCAGCCGAGCAGCAGAGTTCGGTGGCCGAAGAGATCAATCGCAGCGTCACCAGCATCCGTGCCAGTGCCGATCAATCCTCGCTGGCCATGCAGGGCAATGCCGCGTCGAGCATTGAGCTGGCGCAGTTGGGTGTGGAGCTGAAGGGAATGGTCGGGCATTTCAGGCTGTAGGGCGGGGGGCGTAGCAGGAGGATCGCAGGCCAGTACTGACCTGCGATCCTCGAAGGTGATATCAGTCGTAGATGACTTTCTTCTTCCAGTCTGCATCGGCCTCGACTTCCTTGAGGCCCTCGGTCAACTCATTCACGTCACCTTCAACCGGGGCAATGTTGGTCAGCACCATGGAGTTGGCGCGGGCCAGGAGTTTTTCCAGGAACTTCAACTGTTCACTGTAGGCCTGCGGATCGGGTTGTTTGCGCAAGTACTGCACGCCACGCTCGAATGCCAGGCGCGCCTGGCCAGGTTGTTCCTGTTGCAGGGCGTGCTGGCCCAGATTGCTGAAAAACTCGATGTGCAGCAACACCAGGATGTGGCGGATTTCACGAATCCAGCTTTTTGCCTCGTTGGTGGGCAGGAAACCATCGTGGGCGGCGCGGGTGACCTGTCCATGCAAGGCTTCGAGCAGGAAACGTACGTCCTTGGCCTTGGCCTCGGTCAGGATCGGCGCCGGCCGGTTGTTCACCGGAATCGATTCGCCCTGGGCAATCAAGGCCTTCAACTCTTCGATGCGGCTTTTCAAGGGGGTGCTGGATTTCTCCAGATTGAGCATGCGCTGGCAGACGTTCAGTTCCAGGCGAGCCAGCAGCAACTTGAGGGCCGGTGTCATCAACTGGCCGGGGAAGGTCTCGGTGATTTCGCCGCAGCGGCGCAAGCGGTCATTGAGTTCAACCTTGGTGCGGGCCTTTTGCAGCTTGTTGTTTTCCACCACATTGTTCATGTAGCCAATAGCGATCAGTAGTGCGATCCCGACTATTACTAGCAGGGTGATCATGAGTGGTGTCACCGTGAAGACCTCTTTATTGGGTTTGGGTGCGAGTGTAGTGGCTAAGCCTGGGGGCGGATAGGGCGGTGCGACGAGTTGAAACGGGCCCTGCAGCGGTCGATAGGGGTAGGTGGTCGATGGATGCACAATGCCACTATCGGTGTGCCAAGGACTATAGCGCCTTGGCGAGTGCCAGAATATAGGCGTCAAACACCGGTCGGCCGAAAACCCCGAAACGTCCCACAAAGGACAGCGAAGTCATTGATTTAAATAAATTTATATCGGGGGGTTGACGACCCCTCAATCCATCCATAGAATGCGCGCCACTTACAGCGTAAAGCGAACAGCAAAACGCGGTAGGGAGTGAAGTTGTAGCTGTGTCCCCTTCGTCTAGTGGCCTAGGACACCGCCCTTTCACGGCGGTAACAGGGGTTCGAGTCCCCTAGGGGACGCCAATGCGGGAATAGCTCAGTTGGTAGAGCACGACCTTGCCAAGGTCGGGGTCGCGAGTTCGAGTCTCGTTTCCCGCTCCAATTTTAAACAGCAGTGCTTTCGGGCGGTGCTGAGTGAAACCAGAACCAAGTCTTCGGATGCGGCTCTGGACACCGAAACACACACCATGTGTTCCGGGTAGCGTGTCCCCTTCGTCTAGTGGCCTAGGACACCGCCCTTTCACGGCGGTAACAGGGGTTCGAGTCCCCTAGGGGACGCCATTTGCGGGAATAGCTCAGTTGGTAGAGCACGACCTTGCCAAGGTCGGGGTCGCGAGTTCGAGTCTCGTTTCCCGCTCCAAATTTAACGAGAGCGCCACTCAGTGAGTGGCGTTTTTGTTGGTCACCGCAGCACACGCCATGTGTTGCGGGTAGTAGTTGCTGTGTCCCCTTCGTCTAGTGGCCTAGGACACCGCCCTTTCACGGCGGTAACAGGGGTTCGAGTCCCCTAGGGGACGCCATTGCGGGAATAGCTCAGTTGGTAGAGCACGACCTTGCCAAGGTCGGGGTCGCGAGTTCGAGTCTCGTTTCCCGCTCCATATTCATCAAAAACGCCGCTCATCGAGCGGCGTTTTTGTGTGCGTGGGTTTTTTCTTGCCTCGCCATTCAAGTGGCAATACCTGCTGCCCACCGGGTGTTTCCCCTCGCCATTAAACCTCTCAAATTGTTACCGGACGCACCAATACCGGGCGAAGTGCGCACCGGGTAACAGTCTGAACCTTGAACGGCCTGATCCTCAATACACTGTTTATGTACGGCGAACCCCCCGTGCCTGTGGGCTTGCGTGCCTTTCGCCTGGGGCGGTTTGGCCTTGCGCGGGGGAGTTGGCTGAGTGATTGCATATGCTTGTACGTACAAGTAAGTCTATGTGTGTAAGTGTTGAGGTCGAAGCTCGGCGCACTGGATTGCTTTTGAAGCTAGCGCTTGAGGTTCGGGATCAGGTTTAGCGTCTTGCGCGCAGTCCCTGACCGTATCCATGGGTCACAAGCGCCCGTCATGGTTTTAGGAATTGATAATAATGAAAAGAACATTGCTGACCCTTTCTGCGCTGACCCTCTGCCTGGCTGCCGGTGCTGCCCTGGCCAAGGACTACAAGGAGCTGCGTTTTGGCGTCGATCCTTCTTATGCACCCTTCGAATCCAAGGCCGCCGATGGCAGCCTGGTGGGCTTCGATATCGATCTGGGTAACGCGATCTGCGCCGAGTTGAAGGTCAAGTGCCGGTGGGTAGAAAGTGATTTTGACGGCACGATTCCCGGGCTCAAGGCCAACAAGTTCGACGGTGTGATTTCCTCGATGACCGTTACCCCGGCTCGGGAAAAAGTCATCGATTTTTCCAGTGAGCTGTTCTCCGGGCCAACTGCCCTGGTCTACAAGAAGGGTTCCACTGTAGGTATCGACCTGGCTTCGCTCAAGGGCAAAAAAGTCGGCTACGAGCAGGGCACCAT
Organism: Pseudomonas sp. Irchel 3H3; assembly: GCF_900187635.1. NCBI lineage: Bacteria > Pseudomonadati > Pseudomonadota > Gammaproteobacteria > Pseudomonadales > Pseudomonadaceae > Pseudomonas > Pseudomonas sp. Irchel 3H3. Next base: position 49,166 of record NZ_FYEC01000007.1, read on the forward strand.
TCAAGAGGCCTATGCCAAGCAAGTACTGGACAAGGCTGGCGTGGAAACCCAGGCCTACGCCAACCAGGACCAGGTCTACGCTGACCTGATTTCCGGCCGTCTCGACGCCTCGATCCAGGACATGCTGCAAGCCGAGCTGGGCTTCTTGAAGTCGCCACAAGGTGTCGACTACGAAGTCAGCCCGCCCGTCGACAGTCCACTGTTACCGGCCAAGACCGCGGTGGGTATTGCCAAGGGCAACACCGAACTCAAGGCCCTGATCAATAAAGGCATCCAGGCGCTGCACGATGACGGCACCTACGCGGCGATCCAGAAAAAACACTTCGGTGATCTGAATCTCTACAGCGGCAAATAACGTCCCGCGCCCTTCTCGGGGAGGGCGCTTCTTTATCGCTATAGGTCCTGTGAATTATGTTCGAAGCTCTCTTACAGACGCTCGGGCTTTCCGCATTCAGCTTGCAGGGTTTTGGCCCTCTGTTGCTGGAAGGCAGCTGGATGACCGTCAAGTTATCGATTTTGTCCCTACTGCTGAGTGTGCTGCTCGGTCTGCTCGGCGCCAGCGCCAAGCTGTCCAGCCTCAAACTGTTGCGAATTCCCGCCCAGCTCTACACCACCTTGATTCGTGGGGTGCCGGACCTGGTGCTGATGCTGTTGATTTTCTACAGCCTGCAAACCTGGTTGACCAGTTTTACGGTGGCCATGGAGTGGGAATACATCGAGATCAATCCATTTGGCGCCGGGGTCATCACCCTGGGCTTTATCTATGGCGCCTATTTCACCGAGACCTTCCGTGGCGCGATCCTCGCCGTGCCCCGTGGCCAGATGGAAGCTGCCACCGCCTACGGCCTGAGTCGTGCGCAGCGCTTTCGCTTCGTGGTCTTCCCGCAGATGATGCGTTTCGCTTTGCCCGGCATTGGCAACAACTGGATGGTGATTCTCAAGGCCACCGCGCTGGTGTCGATCATCGGCCTGGCCGACCTGGTCAAGGCCGCCCAGGACGCCGGCAAGAGTACTTATCAGTTGTTCTTTTTTCTGGTGTTGGCGGCGCTGATCTACCTGCTGATCACCAGCGCGTCGAATGTCGTCCTGCGCTGGCTTGAGCAGCACTACGCGGCAGGTTCCCGGGAGGCAGTGCGATGATTGAGCTCTTGCAGGAGTACTGGAAGCCGTTCTTCTACAGTGACGGCTACCACATCACCGGCCTGGCGATGACGATGTGGCTGCTCAGCGCCTCGATCTGCATCGGCTTCCTGGTGTCGATCCCGCTGGCGATTGCCCGGGTTTCACCGCACTTCTACATCCGCTGGCCGGTGCAGTTCTACACCTACCTGTTCCGTGGCACGCCGCTGTATATCCAGTTGCTGATCTGCTATACGGGGATCTACAGCCTCGCCGCGATCCGCGCGCAACCGGTGCTCGATGCGTTCTTTCGCGACGCGATGAACTGCACGATCCTGGCCTTCGCCCTGAACACCTGCGCCTACACCACGGAGATTTTCGCCGGGGCGATTCGCAGCATGAACCACGGCGAAGTCGAGGCTGCCAAGGCCTATGGCCTGACGGGCTGGAAGCTGTATGCCTACGTGATCATGCCTTCGGCCCTGCGCCGTTCGTTGCCCTACTACAGCAACGAAGTGATCCTGATGCTGCACTCCACCACCGTGGCCTTCACCGCGACCATCCCGGACATCCTGAAAGTCGCGCGGGACGCCAACTCGGCAACCTTCCTGACGTTCCAGTCGTTCGGCATCGCCGCGTTGATCTACCTGGCCGTAACCTTTGCCCTGGTCGGTCTGTTCCGGGTTGCCGAACGCCGCTGGCTGGCATTTCTCGGTCCAGCCCATTAAGGGCTGCAGTCACCGTCTGCGACCGATGCGCCGCGACTTACCTTTTTTCTTTCTGGATGTTTGCGCCCATGTACAAACTGACCATTGAAGAGTTGCACAAGAGTTACGGTAGCCACGAAGTGCTCAAGGGGGTTTCCCTCAAAGCCAAGACCGGGGATGTGATCAGCCTGATCGGCGCCAGTGGTTCGGGCAAGAGCACCTTTTTGCGTTGCATCAACTTTCTCGAAACCCCCAACGACGGTGCCATGAGCCTGGACGGCAAGTCGATTCGCATGGTCAAGGATCACCATGGCATGCGCGTGGCCGACGACGCCGAGTTGCAACGCCTGCGCACGCGCCTGGCGATGGTGTTTCAGCACTTCAACCTGTGGGGCCACATGACGGTGCTGGAAAACATCAGCATGGCGCCGCGCCGGGTGCTGGGTGTCAGCAAGAAAGAGGCTGAAGAGCGGGCCCGCCGTTATCTGGAAAAGGTCGGCCTGCCGGCTCGTGTGGCAGAGCAGTATCCGGCGTTCCTCTCCGGTGGCCAGCAGCAGCGGGTGGCGATCGCCCGTGCGCTGGCAATGGAGCCGGAAGTCATGCTGTTCGACGAGCCCACTTCGGCCTTGGACCCGGAGTTGGTGGGGGAGGTGCTCAAGGTGATCCAGGGGTTGGCCGAAGAGGGGCGGACGATGATCATGGTCACCCATGAAATGAGCTTTGCGCGCAAGGTCTCCAACCAGGTGCTGTTCCTGCATCAAGGGCGAGTCGAAGAGCAGGGGGCGCCGGAGGAGGTGCTGGGTAATCCGAAGAGCGAGCGCCTGCAACAGTTTCTCAGCGGTAATCTGAAGTAACTGCGTGCGCGTCCGGCCGCGGGGCTGGGCGCGTGCAGTTTGTTACAGCGAGAGCAGCAGGCGTCCGGCAAACAGAATCAGGATCACGCCCATGGTCCGTTCGAACCAGTGGCCCATGCGCATGAACTGCTGGCGCACCCGGTTGCTGGAAAAGAACAGTGCCACCAGGACAAACCACAGGGCGTTGACCAAACACATCCACAGTCCGTACAGCGCCTGCACCTCCAGCGGCGTGGTGGCGCTGATGAGCGTGGTGAAGATCGCCAGAAAGAACAGCGTTGCCTTGGGATTGGTGGCGTTGGTCAGGAAGCCGGTGGTAAAGGCTTTGCCCAGGCTCTGCGGGGCTTCGGCTATGGTGGCGGCCGGTTCGCTGTCAAGCGTCGACTTGGGTTTGCTGCGCAGCAGGCTCACGCCCAGATAAACGATGTAGCCACCCCCCAGCACCTTGGCCACCGTCAGCAACCAGGGCGTGGTGTGCATCAGTGCGCCGACGCCGAGCACGGTGTACAGCACATGCACTGAAATGCCCGCGCCAATACCCAGCGCAGTGCAGATCCCCACCCAGCGGCCAAACCTCACGCTCTGGCGGATCGTCACCGCAAAATCCGGCCCCGGGGCCACCACGGCGAGAAAGTGGATGGTCGCCAACGCCAGGAACTCACCCAGATAATTCGAAAGCATCTCAACTCCAGCAGGTAGGGGGAGCATGCTCTGGCGAGCATGCCGGTAACGTGTGCTTTCAGGTGAGGGACAGGTCGGGGGTCAGCTGACGTCGTAGCGCACCGACAGCGTGCCTTTCTTCTGCGAGAGGCTGGCGATGGTCACCGTGCCGAGTTCCTGCAGGCGCCGCACATGGGTGCCGCCGCAACCGTAGGCCGGTAGTTCACCAAAACTGATTTCCCGCGCGCCTTCGCGCAGCGAGGTCAGGCGCGGCAGGTCGTCTTCAATCCACTGGGCCAGAGCGTCTTGCAGGGCACTGGCATCGAACTCTGTGGGCGTCTCGCCCGGCTTGAACGTCACCCGTCCTTCACCTGGCCAGTGATGACCCTTGATCGGAATCCAGCCTAGGGTTTCGGCAAAGTGCCCGATCAAGTGCCCGGCCGTATGCAGCCGGGTATTGAGCTGGCGACGTTGCTCGTCGAGGCGGATGCGGGTCATGCCGGGGCTGATGGGCCGATCGACGTAGTGCACGATGCGCTCGGGCTCCTGAACCACCCGCAGGACCTGGCTTTCACCGATCCAGCCGGTGTCGCAGAGTTGACCGCCACCTTGGGGATGGAACAGCGTGGCACGCAGTACGACGGCAAATTCGTTCTCGTAGGGCGTGCACTCCAGGACTTCCACGTTGGCACTGTGTTCATCGCTGTGGAAGAACAGGCGAAGCGTCATATTCCAGGCTCTTATCAAAATTTCCGTTTTTTATTATATGGATGGCGCAATAGCGTGATAATCCGTTCAAACATCAAAGGACTGTTGCGCTGTGAGCATAAATCTACCGTTACCGCTGTTGGGTGAAATGGCGATTTTCGTCAAGGTGGTCGAGACCGGCAGCTTCTCGGAAGCGGCGCGCCAGCTGGGTTCTTCTCCCTCGGCGGTGAGCCGGAGCATCTCGCGCCTGGAAAAGGCCCTGGCCACCCGGCTGCTGCAACGCACCACGCGCAAGTTGCGCCTGAGCGATGGCGGCGAAGAGGTGTTCAAACGCTGCCAGGAGATGGTCAGCGCCGCCCGTTCGGTCATGGAAATCAGTGGCCAGTTTACCCAGGAGGCCGAAGGGTTGGTGCGGGTCAGCGTGCCCAAGGCTGTGGGGCGGTTTGTGATCCATCCGCATATGCCAGAGTTTCTGCGGCGCTACCCCAAGGTCGATGTCGAGTTGCTCCTGGAGGATCGCGAGGTCGACCTGATCGACGACCATGTCGACCTGGCGATCCGCATCACCGACCGCCCACCGGTGGGACTGGTGGGGCGTCAGTTGCTGACCATCGACCACCTGCTGTGTGCGACGCCGCAGTACCTGGCGGAGCACGGTACGCCGAGCCATCCTCACGACCTGCTGAATCACAGTTGCATCTACCTGGGGGAAACGCCGAGCGATGCGCGCTGGAAGTTCAAGCGAGGCAGCAAGGCGGTGACCGTCGGCGTGCGCGGGCGATATGCGGCCAATCACACCGGGGTGCGCCTGGGGGCCGTGTTGCAGCATATCGGCATTGGCAGCCTGCCGTACTTCACCGCCCGGCATGCCCTTGAGCAGGGGTTGATCGTGCAGGTGCTAGCGGACTGGAGCTTTCTCGCTTCCTACAGTGGTGGCGCCTGGTTGCTGCATTCGCCGACGCGCTACCTGCCGCCCAAGCTGAGGGTGTTCATTGACTATCTGGTGGAGTGCCTGGAGAAAGAGCCGACGCTGAGTAAGCCCGGGAAATCGGCAGGGGTGGGTACGTTTGTTGCGCACTATGAGTTGCCGGAGAGTGAGGGGTTGTTCTGAGGTAGTGCGGGAGGGGGGACATTTCTGTGGGAGCGGGCTTGCCCGCGATGGCGATTTCCGCCAATCCCCCGTAGCAGCTGCCGAGCCCGCGAGGCTGCGTTCGAGGACACAGTCCTCGCCGCCCTTCAATGAGCCGACCTAGCGGTCGGCCTGCTTGGCTGTGCTGTAGGAGGTTCGCTTCCTGCTGTTGATCAGTGCTTGCTGTCCTGGTTCGACAGGGCCAGCAGTTGTTTTTCCTGGTTCCAGTCGAAAGGTTCGTCGTTCTGTTCGGCTTCGAAGCGACGTTCTTCCAGGGCTTGGTACAGGTCGATCTCATCGTCGGGCATGTAGTGCAGGCAGTCACCGGCGAAGTACCACAGCAGGTCGCGTGGGACCATATGGGCGATTTGCGGGTAGCGTTGGATGATCTGGCACATCAGGTCCTGGCCCAGGTACTGGCTTTCGATCGGATCGATCGGCAGGGCGGCACGCAGTTCATCGAAGCGTTCCAGGAACAGCGCATGGCTTTCTTCCGGGACCTGCTCGGCTTCACCGACAGCGACCAGGATACTGCGCAGGAGGTCGAGCTGGACGAGAGTTTGGTCGAGCATAACGGGAGTCCTCTAGAACTAAAGCAAAACGGGCGCCGGAGTATATAGCTCTGGCGCCCGTTTTTCATCTCCGCCGCGCTGGACGGGCCAGGGGCCTAGCGGACTTTGCCCTCGGCCAGTTGCAGTTGCTCCTTGGAAAAGTCATCGACGTCGATCACTTTGCGACGCGCCGCTTCGGCTTCGCGCAGGCTCTGCGCCTCCACGGCTTGCAGCACCCCGGCCTCAAGGGCCGCGTCGATGAGGTTTTCCCCGGCAGCGGGCTTGAACTGCCCGTTCTTGAGGGCCAGGTGGAGTTTTTTCTGCAGCGGATGGACCGCATTCAGCAGATTGCAGGCATGTTGCAGGGCGCCCACCGGATCTTCGACAGCTTGCGGACGGTAGCAGCCGCCCAGGAGCTCCTCGAGGGTCGGGTCGCCCTTGGCCCGGCCGATCACGCCTGCCACTTCGGCACCGAGTCGGTCGTCCGGGCCTTTGTGTCGGCGCCCGAACGGAAACACGATGACCCGCAACAGGCAGCCCAGCACCTTGCTCGGGAAGTTGCTCAACAGCTCGTCCAGCGCCCGTTCGGACTGCCCCAGGCTTTCCTCCATTGCCCAGGTGAACAGCGGCCGCATGTGCTCGGGCGAGTCGAGGTCGTGATAACGCTTGAGCGCGGCAGAGGCCAGGTACATGTTGCTCAGTACATCGCCCAGGCGGGCTGACAGGCGCTCACGGCGTTTCAGCTCGCCGCCCAGCAACATCATGCTCAGGTCGGCGAGCATGGCGAAGGCAGCCGCCTGGCGGTTGAGCGCGCGGAAGTAACCCTGGCTGAGTTTGTCGCCGGGACTGTGTTCCAGATGACCAAAGCCGAGGTTGAGGACCAGGGTGCTGGCCGCGTTGCTCACGGCAAAGCCGATATGCTTGAGCAGCAAACCGTCGAACTCTTTCAGTGCCTGGTCCTTGTCTTCGCGGCCGGCAAGGGCCATTTCTTTCAGGACGAACGGGTGGCAGCGGATCGCACCCTGGCCGAAGATCATCAGGTTGCGCGAGAGAATGTTCGCGCCCTCCACGGTGATGAAGATCGGCGCACCTTGCCAGCTACGTCCCAGGTAGTTGTTCGGGCCCATGATGATCGCCTTGCCGCCGTGCACATCCATTGCGTGGCTGATGCACTCGCGACCCCGTTCGGTGAGGTGATACTTGAGCACTGCCGAGAGCACCGAGGGTTTTTCGCCAAGGTCCAGGGCGCTGGCGGTGAGCATGCGGGCCGCGTCCATCATCCAGGCATTGCCGCCGATGCGCGCCATGGCTTCCTGAATACCTTCGAAGGCCGAGAGCGGCACGTTGAACTGTTCACGCACCTGGGCATATTGGCCGGTGACCAGGCTGGTGAACTTGGCGGCGCCCGTGCCTACGGCTGGCAACGAAATCGAGCGTCCCACCGACAGGCAGTTCATCAGCATCATCCAGCCCTTGCCGAGCATCTCCTGGCCGCCAATGAGGAACTCCAGGGGCACGAAAACGTCCTTGCCGGAGTTGGGCCCGTTCATGAACGACGCGCCGAGAGGCAGGTGGCGGCGCCCGATTTCCACGCCATCGGTATCGGTGGGAATCAAGGCCAGGCTGATGCCCAGGTCTTCTTCGTCGCCCAGCAGATGGTCCGGATCATAGGCCTTGAACGCCAGGCCGAGCAGCGTGGCCACGGGGCCCAGGGTGATGTAGCGCTTTTCCCAGTTCAGGCGCAGGCCCAGGGTTTCCTCGCCTTGCCATTGGCCTTTGCAGATAATCCCGGTGTCAGGCATCGCGCCGGCGTCGGAACCTGCCAGCGGGCCGGTCAGGGCGAAGCACGGGATGTCATCGCCACGGGCCAGGCGCGGCAGGTAGTGGTTGCGTTGTTCTTCGGTGCCGTAGTGCAGCAGCAGTTCGGCCGGCCCCAGTGAGTTGGGGACCATGACGGTGGAGGCGAGGTCGCCACTGCGGGTCGCCAGTTTCATCGCCACTTGTGAGTTGGCGTAGGAGGAGAACCCCTTGCCGCCGTATTCCCGGGGAATGATCAGGGCAAAAAAGCCGTTGGCCTTGATATGTGCCCAGGCTTCGGCTGGCAGGTCCATGGTCTGGCCGATCTGCCAGTCGCTGACCATGGCGCAGAGCTCTTCGGTCGGGCCGTCGAGGAAGGCCTGCTCCTCTTCGCTCAACTGCGCCTTGGGATAGGCCAGCAGCTTGTTCCAGTCCGGGCGACCGCTGAACAGTTCACCATCCCACCAGACGGTGCCCGCATCGATGGCGTCGCGTTCGGTCTGCGACATGGGCGGCAGGGTTTTCTGGAACCAACTGAACAGCGGGGCGCTGAAGAACTTGCGCCGCAGATCTGGCAGGAGCAGGGGCGCGGCCACGGCCGCCAGCGCGATCCAGAAAATCAGCAGCAACCAGCCGGGTGCGTGACTCAGGATGCCCATCGCCAGCAGGTAGGCGGCGACGATACCCAGGGCGGGCAGGGGCGCGGTGCGGCGGTGAGCCAGATAGGCAATTGCGACCACTAGAACCAGTATCCACAACAGCAACATATTCAATCCTCCGTGAAACCAGGGTCAAAACCACCCCAAGAGCTTAGTCGGCATCTGCCAAAGGGGGCGGTTGGCACTATGTGTTTGAATGTGTAGGAAATAGGGGGGTGTATTTCGCTTGTGAAACCGGGCGGCAAGCCGAACAAAAGCTGCGTGGGGTGTGTGACAAGCTCTCATGTTTGGCCGATATGTCGTTATCTCTGTGCTGAGGGTGTCGCTAGACTCGGGGCTTCCCCAGGAGATTGTTCTCATGCACGAGTATCTGAGTCCCGGCCGCTTCATCGATAGTGACCACCTGTCGGTGGTGGAGTTCGCCGAAAAACATCGGGGTAGCAGTCCAGACCCGGTCACGCAGGCGGTCAATCTCTATTACGCCGTGCGCGAGGCCGTGCGCTACAACCCCTATACCTTCAGTCGTGATCCCGAGACGCTGCGCGGCAGCTTTGCCCTGGCCACCGGTGAAAGCTACTGCGTGCCCAAGGCCACTTTGCTGGCCGGCTGTGCCCGGCATTGCGGCATAGCGGCACGCATCGGCCTGGCGGATGTGCGTAATCACCTGTCGACCCCGCGCCTGATCGCCTTGCTCAAGAGCGATGTGTTCGCCATGCACGGGTACACCGAGCTGTATCTGCAGGGGCGCTGGGTCAAGGCGACGCCGGCGTTCAATGCGCGGCTGTGTGAAATTTTCGATGTGCCGGCGTTGGAGTTCGACGGGGTCAACGACAGTGTGTTTCATGCCTTCAACCGCCAGGGGCTGCAGTCCATGGAGTACCTGGTGGATCACGGGCAGTTTGCCGATGTGCCCGAGGCGTTCTTTTTCGAGCATCTGCAACAGTGCTATCCGCATTTGTTCAGCGAGCGGATGCCGGCCCTGCTGGGGGACATGCAGAGCGATTTGTCTGACGCTTGATCCGGCGTAGACTGCCCCGGCATTCATCCATTGAGGGAAGGTCATGCTGAAGATCTGGGGTCGGAAAAACTCGTCGAACGTCAGAAAACCACTGTGGGCGGCGCAGGAACTTGGCCTGGCCTATGAGGCCATCGACGCCGGCGGCGCGTTTGGGGTTGTCGATACGCCCGAGTACCGTGCCATGAACCCCAACGGCCGGGTGCCGGTGATCGAAGATGATGGCTTTGTGCTGTGGGAGTCCAACACCATCGTGCGATACCTGATGGCTCGTCACGCCAATGCGACCCATTGGTACCCGGCCGATGTCCAGGCCCGCGCGAGTGCCGAAAAATGGATGGACTGGACCACCTCAAGTTTCGCCGGTCCCTTCCGTACAGTGTTCTGGGGTGTGTTGCGCACCCCGCCCGCGCAGCAGGACTGGTCGGCGATCAACGCCGCGATCAAGGAGTGCGAAGCCTTGCTGGCGATGGCGGACCAGGCGTTGGCCAGCCAACCCTATCTGTCCGGTGCCGAGATCGGCATGGGCGACATTCCCCTGGGCAGTTTCATCTATGCCTGGTTCGAGATGTCCATCGAGCGCACTCCGCAACCCCATCTGCAAGCCTGGTACGCGCGCCTGAAACAGCGCCCGGCCTATCAGAAAGCGGTCATGACCGCGTTGACTTAATACTGACTATCAATACGCGTGACTGTACTTGTGCGACTTCGCCAAGCACCATAACGCTCATGCGCCGCGGTGGTTTTACTCGCCGCGAGCCGCAACGTATTTCTCACTTCCCTTCTTGGTGCGTAAATCCGATATGAGTTCTGCTCTGTCCATCCGGCAGCTAACCAAAACCTACGGCAACGGTTTCCAGGCCCTGAGTGGTATCGATCTGGATGTCGCTGAAGGTGACTTCTTCGCCTTGCTCGGCCCCAACGGGGCTGGCAAATCCACCACCATCGGCATTCTCTCGACCCTGGTCAACAAGACCAGTGGCAGCGTGAATATCTTCGGTCACGACCTAGACCGCAACCCGGCCGCGCTCAAGCGCAGCATCGGCGTGGTGCCCCAGGAGTTCAACTTCAACCAGTTCGAAAAGACCTTCGACATCGTAGTGACCCAAGCGGGCTACTACGGCATTCCCCCCAAGGTTGCCAAGGAGCGGGCCGAACAGTACCTGACCCAACTTGGCCTGTGGGACAAGCGCGATGTTCCGTCGCGCTCACTGTCCGGCGGCATGAAGCGCCGCTTGATGATCGCCCGCGCGCTGGTGCACGAGCCGCGCCTGCTGATCCTCGACGAGCCTACTGCCGGCGTCGATATCGAACTGCGGCGCTCGATGTGGAGCTTCCTCACCGAGCTGAACCAGAAGGGCATCACCATCATCCTCACCACCCACTACCTGGAAGAGGCCGAGCAGCTGTGCCGCAACATCGGCATCATCGACCACGGCACCATTGTCGAAAACACCAGCATGCGTAACCTGCTCGGTCAGTTGCATGTCGAGACGTTCCTGCTCGACCTCAAGCACGACATGCAGGTGGCGCCGCAGTTGATCGGCTACCCGAGCCGGCGGATCGACAGCCATACCCTGGAAGTCCAGGTGGATAAAGCGGTGGGCATCACGGCGTTGTTCGCTCAATTGGCGACGCAGAACATCGAAGTGTTGAGCCTGCGCAATAAAACCAATCGCCTCGAGGAGTTGTTCGTGTCCCTGGTGGAGAAAAACCTGGCGAAGGTGGCCATATGAGTTCCGAACTGCAACCCAACCTCGTTGCCCTCAACACCATCGTTTACCGTGAAGTGCGCCGGTTTACCCGGATCTGGCCGCAGACCTTGCTGCCGCCGGCGATCACCATGGTTCTGTACTTCGTGATTTTCGGTAATCTGATCGGCCGGCAGATCGGTGACATGGGTGGCTTCACCTACATGGAGTACATCGTGCCGGGCTTGATCATGATGTCGGTGATCACCAACTCCTACGGCAACGTAGTGTCGAGTTTCTTCGGCAGCAAATTCCAGCGCTCCATCGAAGAGCTGATGGTGTCGCCGGTTTCACCGCACACCATTCTGATCGGCTACACCCTGGGCGGTGTGCTGCGCGGCTTGATGGTTGGGGTGATCGTGACCTTGCTGTCGATGTTCTTCACTGACTTGCAGGTGCATCACCTGGGCGTGACTATCCTGGTGGTGGTGCTGACGGCCACTATCTTCTCGTTGTTGGGGTTCATCAATGCGGTGTTTGCGCGTAACTTCGACGATATCTCGATTATCCCGACCTTTGTGCTGACCCCCCTGACTTACCTGGGCGGGGTGTTCTACTCCATCAGTCTGCTGCCGCCGTTCTGGCAGACGGTGTCGCTGGCCAACCCGGTGTTGCACATGGTCAATGCCTTCCGCTACGGCATTCTTGGCGTGTCGGACATCAAGATCAGCATCGCCATCACCTTCATGCTGGTGGCCACCGTGGTGCTGTACGTCGGCTGTGCACGGTTGCTGGTCAGTGGTCGCGGGATGCGCACCTGATACAGGCACCCTGCGACAATAAAAACGGCACCCTGCGAGGTGCCGTTTTTTATTTGGTTCGCCGAGCTTTTTTGCGTCGCGTCCATTGCCGGCCGACCCACCAGCGCCAGTAGGTCATGGTCATGCAGTAAGCCAGGGCACCGAGCACCAGGCCGGCCACCACCGACCCTAGCAGGAACGGTTGCCACAGCGTCGACAGTTCACCGCTGATCCATTCCCAGGTCAGTTCCTCCGGCAGGCTGCGGGCAGGCACATTCATCAGCCAGGCGCCGGTCTGGTAGGTGCAGAAAAACACCACTGGCATGGTAATCGGGTTGGTCAGCCAGACCAGGCTCACCGCGATCGGAATATTGCCGCGCACCGAAATCGCCAGTGCCGCCGCTACCAGCATCTGCATGGGGATCGGCAAAAAGGCGGCAAACAGGCCCACCGCCATGGCCCGGGCTACCGAGTGGCGGTTGAGGTGCCAAAGGTTCGGGTCATGCAGCAGGGTGCCGAGAAAGCGTAAGGACTTGTGTTCCCTGATGCTGCTCGGGTCTGGCATGTAACGTTTGAATAAGCGCCGGGGCATAGGGCTTCTCGGTCAGTTCAGGCGGCAAGTATGCCCGGATTCAAGGAAACGCCCATTCAGACTTTGTGACAATTAATAAATGCGCGGCGCCGTGACTCGGCTAATCCAAGAGAGGGCACTCTCAAGGACGGGCTTATGCGCACAGGGATGTTGGCGCTTGCACTGGGTCTGTTGACCCTGGTTTTTTTGCCGGCCTTACCACCGGTCGGGATGTTGCTGGCGATGGTCTTGCTGGCGCTGATGCTGCTGCCGTTTCGCACCTACCCGCTGGCGTTGTTTCTATTGGGCCTGGTGTGGGCCTGTAGCAGTGCGCAGTGGGCGCTCGATAATCGCCTGGCGCCGGAGCTCGACGGCCAGACCCGCTGGATCGAAGGCCGGGTCGTGGGCTTGCCGCGGTACGCACCCGGCGTGGTGCGCTTTGAGTTGGCCGATGCCCAGGCGCGGCGCACCGAGGTGCCGAAGTTGCTCCGGCTGGCCTGGTATGACGGGCCGCGGGTCAACAGCGGCGAACGCTGGCGGCTGGCCGTGAAGCTCAAGCGTCCCGTGGGCCTGCTCAACCCCCATGCCTTTGATTACGAGGCCTGGCTGTTGGCGCAACGCATCGGTGCCACGGCCACCGTCAAGGACGGACAGCGCCTGCAGCCTGCGCAATGGGCCTGGCGCGACGCGGTTCGCCAGCGTTTGCTGGCCGTCGACGCCCAGGGCCGAGAAGGGGCACTGGCGGCGTTGGTGCTGGGCGACAGCTCTGGGCTGAGCCGTGCCGACTGGCAAGTCCTGCAGGACACCGGCACCGTGCACTTGCTGGTGATTTCCGGACAGCACGTGGGTTTGCTGGCGGGGATGGTCTATCTGCTGATTGCGGGGCTCGCCCGGTATGGCCTGTGGCCGCAGCGCCTGGCGTGGTTGCCCTGGGCCTGTGGCCTGGCGTTCGCCGCGGCACTGGGCTATGGGTTGCTGGCGGGATTCGAGGTGCCCGTGCGCAGGGCCTGCGTGATGATTGGCCTGGTGTTGTTATGGCGCCTGCGCTTTCGCCATCTTGGGGCCTGGTGGTCATGGCTGCTGGCGCTCAATGCAGTGCTGCTGTTGGACCCCATGGCCAGTTTGCGCCCGGGGTTCTGGCTGTCGTTTGCTGCGGTGGCGGTGTTGATTTTCACCTTTGGCGGGCGACTGGGGCCGTGGCGCTGGTGGCAAACCTGGACCCGTGCCCAGTGGCTGATTGCGCTGGGCTTATGTCCGGTGCTGTTGATCCTCAACCTGCCCATCAGCCTCACCGGCCCCTTGGTCAATCTGTTGGCCGTGCCCTGGATCAGCTTGCTGGTCCTGCCCCCAGCCTTATTGGGCACGTTATTGCTGCCGGTGCCCTATATCGGGGAGGGCCTGCTGTGGCTGGCTGGCGGTTTGCTCGAGGGGCTATTCGGCGCGCTGGCCTGGGTGGCGGGTAAACTGCCGGCCTGGGTGGCGCCGGCAGTACCTCTGTGGGTCTGGGCGATCGCCGTGCTGGGCGCGGTATTGCTATTGCTGCCCAAGGGCTTGCCGTTGCGGTTGCTCGGCTGGCCGATGTTGCTGCTCCTGGTGTTCGCGCCGCTCCGGGAGCTGCCCGAAGGCCGGGCCGAAGTCTGGCAACTGGATGTCGGCCAGGGCCTGGCGATTGTAGTGCGCACCCGGCAGCACACTCTGCTCTATGACACGGGCCCGGGTTTTCGCGACTCTGACCTCGGAGCGCAGGTGGTCCTGCCGGCGTTGCGCAAGTTCGGTGTCCGCCACCTGGACCTGATGCTGATCAGTCACGCCCATGCCGATCATGCCGGGGGCGCTCGCTCGATCTGGCGTGGCCTACCGGTCACGCAGGTGATCAGCGGCGAACCGCCGGACCTGCCGGATGAATTGCGCGCTTTGCCCTGTGTCAGTGGCAAGCAGTGGGAGTGGGACGGAGTGCGGTTTGCCCTGTGGCATTGGCCTGGGGCGACTGACAGCAATCAGAATTCCTGTGTGTTGCAGATTGAGGCCAATGGTGAGCGCCTGCTGCTGACCGGCGATATTGACGCCCGTGCCGAGCGGGTGTTGCTCGGTTCGCCGCTGGCGGTCCACAGCCATTGGTTGCAAGCGCCACACCACGGTAGCCGCAGTTCTTCATCCGAGGCTTTTGTCCGCGCGCTGGCGCCCCAGGGGGTACTGATTTCCCGGGGGCATGGCAACAGCTTCGGTCATCCCCATCCGCAGGTGGTCGAGCGTTATCAACGCCTGGGAGTGCAGATCTATGACAGTGCCGAGCACGGCGCGGTGCGCCTGCTTCTGGGGGAGTTCGCGGCGCCGCAGGCGATGCGTCGTGGAGCACGTTTCTGGCACAGTGCACCGTCCGTCAGCCCTGCACCCTGAGGCGGCGTGGCCTGGTGCCATTGCCGGGCACGGTCGTCGGCGGGCCCGGCCTCTATGGCCTGTCGGTATGCTAAAGTGGCGCACTTTTTCGAGGGGACTGTCACTGTGTGGGAATTGGTCAAATCCGGCGGCTGGATGATGTTGCCGATCATTTTGAGTTCGATCGCTGCATTGGGCATTGTTGCCGAGCGCCTGTGGACCCTGCGGGCCAGCCGTGTGACCCCGGAGCACTTGCTCGGGCAGGTCTGGGTGTGGATCAAGGACAAGCAACTCAATAAAGAAAAACTCAAGGAATTGCGCGCCAACTCGCCGCTGGGGGAAATCCTCGCCGCGGGCCTGGCCAACTCCAAGCATGGTCGCGAGATCATGAAGGAGTGCATCGAAGAGGCTGCCGCCCGGGTCATTCATGAGCTGGAGCGCTATATCAATGCGCTCGGTACCATTGCGGCCATGGCGCCATTGCTGGGGCTGCTGGGTACGGTGCTGGGCATGATCGATATTTTCAGTTCGTTCATGGGCTCGGGCATGACCACCAACGCCGCGGTGCTGGCCGGGGGGATTTCCAAGGCCTTGATCACCACGGCCGCGGGCCTGATGGTGGGGATTCCGTCAGTGTTCTTCCACCGGTTCCTGCAGCGCCGCATCGATGAACTGGTGGTCGGCATGGAGCAGGAGGCGATCAAGCTGGTTGAAGTGGTGCAGGGCGACCGTGACGTCGACCTGACCGAGGGCAAAGCGTGAAATTCCGCCGCAAGCCACGGGAGAATGTGGACATCAACCTGGCGTCGCTGATCGACGTGGTGTTTATCCTGCTGCTGTTTTTCGTCGTGACCACTACCTTCACCCGGGAAACCCAGCTGCGTGTCGATTTGCCGGAAGCGGTCAGCGGCTCGCCGGCCGAAGACCAGCAGGCCAAGCAACTGGATGTCGCCATCAGCGCCGACGGGACGTTCTCGGTGAACAACCAGGTGCTGCCCAAGAACGACCTGGCCAGCGTGATCGATGCGTTGAAAAAACAGTCCAATGGCGACACCAACCTGCCGCTGTCCATCAGCGCCGATGGCAAGACCCAGCACCAGGCGGTCATCACCGCCATGGACGCCGCCGGCAAGCTGGGATTCACCCATTTGCGCATGACCACTGTCGAGGCGGCTCCGGCACCCTGATGGCCATGTCCGATCGATTGCTCGCCGCGTGGTACGCCGGTCATCCGGCGCTTAAAGTCTTGTGGCCACTGGAGTGGTTGTACCGGCGCGTGGTCACGGCCAAGCGCCGGCGGTTCCTGGCGGGCGAGGGCGAGATCTACCAGCCCCCGGTGCCGTTGATCGTGGTCGGCAACATCACGGTCGGGGGCACCGGCAAGACGCCGTTGATTCTGTGGATGATCGAACACTGCCAGCGCGCCGGCCTGCGGGTCGGGGTGGTCAGTCGTGGCTACGGGGCGACGCCGCCGCAGTTGCCCTGGCGGGTCGAGGCGCAACAGACAGCCGCGATGGCCGGCGATGAGCCGCTGCTGATCGTCCAGCGCACTGGCGTGCCCTTGATGATCGATCCGGACCGCAGTCGCGCCGTCCGTGCGTTGTTGGCCGCCGAGCCGCTGGACCTGATCCTTTCCGACGACGGCATGCAGCATTACCGCCTGGCGCGCGACCTCGAACTGGTGCTGATCGATGCCGCGCGCGGCCTGGGCAATCGTCGTTGCCTGCCGGCTGGGCCGTTGCGCGAGCCGGTGGAGCGCCTGCAAAGCGTTGATGCGGTGCTGTACAACGGCGCCCTGGCTGATGCCGACGATGGTTTTGCATTCCGCTTGCAACCCACGGCTCTGGTCAACCTGTTGACCGGCGAGCGCCGCGGCCTCGAGCATTTTCCAGCGGGGCAGGCGTTGCACGCAGTGGCCGGGATCGGCAATCCGCAACGTTTCTTCACTACCCTTGAAACGCTACACTGGCAGCCTGTGCCACATGCGTTTGCCGACCACGCGCAATACAGCGCGGCGGCCTTGAATTTCACGCCATCGCTACCGCTGGTCATGACGGAAAAGGATGCGGTGAAATGCCGAGCCTTTGCTGCCCCCGACTGGTGGTACCTGGCGGTCGATGCTGCGCCTTCACCGGCTTTCGTGGCCTGGTTCGATACGCAGCTGATGCGGCTGTTGCCCGCACGTCTTTTGCCTTAAACGCTGTTTTCCAGGGAGTTTTTCATGGACACCAAATTGCTCGACATCCTCGCCTGCCCGATCTGCAAAGGTCCACTCAAGCTCAGCGCCGACAAGACCGAACTGATCAGCAAGGGTGCTGGCCTGGCATTTCCGATTCGTGATGGCATTCCGGTCATGCTGGAAACCGAAGCCCGTACCCTGACCACCGAAGAGCGCCTGGACAAATGAGCAACGCGTTCACCGTGGTGATTCCGGCGCGATTTGCCTCCACGCGCCTGCCGGGCAAGCCCCTGCAGATGATTGCCGGCAAGCCGATGGTCCAGCATGTCTGGGAGCAGGCGCGTAAAAGTGCCGCCCAACGAGTGGTAATCGCCACCGACGACGCGCGCATTGTCGAGGCCTGCCAGGCCTTTGGTGGCGAAGTGGTGATGACCCGGGTCGACCACAACTCCGGCACTGACCGCCTGGCCGAGGTGGCCACCCAGTTGGGCCTGGCGCCAGATGCCATCGTGGTCAACGTCCAGGGTGACGAGCCGTTGATTCCGCCGAGCGTGATCGACCAGGTCGCCGCCAACCTGGCAGCCCATGCCGAAGCGGGCATGGCGACCCTGGCCGAACCGATCGAAGACCTTGAAACCCTGTTCAACACCAATGTGGTCAAGGTCGTCAGCGACCTCAATGGCCTGGCGTTGACCTTCAGTCGGGCGACCCTGCCGTGGGCGCGCGACCAGTTCGCCAAGAGCCAGACGCAAATGCCTGAAGGCGTGCCGTACCGCCGTCATATCGGGATCTACGCCTACCGTGCCGGCTTCCTGCATGACTTCGTCAGCTGGGGCCCGTGCTGGCTGGAAGACACCGAGTGCCTGGAACAGCTGCGCGCGCTCTGGCACGGTGTGCGGATCCATGTCGCCGATGCCCTTATTGCCCCGCCAGCGGGGGTCGACACCCTTGAAGACCTCGAGCGCGTCCGTCGCCTGCTGGAGGCCTGATGCGGGTTCTGTTTGTCTGCCTGGGCAATATCTGCCGGTCGCCGACGGCCGAAGGCGTACTGCGGCATAAGCTGCGTGCAGCCGGGCTGACCGGGCAGGTCGACGTGGCTTCTGCCGGCACCGGCGACTGGCATGTCGGCAATCCGCCCGACAAGCGTAGCCAGGCCGCAGCCCTGCGCCGGGGCTACGACCTGTCGGCGCAACGGGCGCAACAGGTAACGCGTGCCGACTTCTCCAGCTACGACCTGATCCTGGCCATGGACCAGAGCAACCTGCGCCACCTCAAGACCCTGCAGCCCACCCAGGGCAAGGCTGAGCTGGACCTGTTCCTGCGTCGATATGAGTCGAGTGTCGATGACGTACCGGATCCTTACTGCGACGGTGAGCATGGCTTCGAACAGGTGCTGGACCTGATCGAACAGGCCTGCGATTTGCTGGTGATTGAATTGAAGGGACGCTTATGACTTTGCACCTGCAGTCGCAGGTTTCGCTCAAGCCGTTCAACAGCTTTGGCGTGGATGTGCGCGCGCAACTGTTCGCCGAGGCCCAAAGCGATGCCGACGTTCGCCAGGCGCTGGCGTATGCCGACGAGCACGGGCTGCCATTGCTGGTGATTGGCGCGGGCAGCAACCTGCTGCTGACGGCGGACATCCCGGCGTTGGTGCTGCGCATGGCCACTCGCGGGATTCGCCAGTTGAGCGACGATGGCACGCGTGTAGTGATCGAAGCCGAGGCGGGCGAAGCCTGGCACCCCTTTGTGCTATGGACGCTGGCGCAGGGCTTGTCGGGTCTTGAGAACCTCAGCCTGATTCCCGGCACGGTAGGTGCGGCGCCGATGCAGAACATCGGGGCCTATGGGGTGGAGATCAAGGACGTGTTCGCCGGGTTGACGGCCCTGGATCGCCAGACCGGCGAGCTGCGGGATTTCACCCTGGCCGAATGTAACTTCGCCTACCGCGACAGCCTGTTCAAGCAACAGGTTGGCCGCTGGTTGATCCTGCGGGTACGTTTTGCCCTGGACCGGGTCGAGCATTTGCACCTGGAATACGGTCCGGTGCGCCAGCGCCTGACCGAGCAGGGCATCGAGCGGCCGAGCGCCAGCGATGTCAGCCGGGCGATTTGCAGTATTCGCAGTGAGAAGCTGCCTGACCCGGCCGTGCTCGGCAACGCCGGCAGCTTTTTCAAGAATCCGCTGGTCGGCGCCCAGTTGGCCGCGCAAATCCGCCTCGCGCACCCGGGCCTGGTCGGTTATCCACAAGCCGATGGCCAGGTCAAGCTGGCGGCCGGCTGGTTGATCGAGCAGGCGGGCTGGAAAGGTTTTCGCGAAGGCGACGCCGGAGTACACCGGCTGCAATCGCTGGTGCTGGTCAACTATGGCGGTGCCACCGGGCTTGAGTTGCTCGCGCTGGCGCAGCGGATCCAGAAAGACATATTCGAGCGTTTTAATGTCGAGCTGGAAATGGAACCGAACCGCTATTGAGCTACGCTTGAACGCTGAACCCAGAGCCCTGCACACCCTAATGGTTGCAGGGCTTTTTTGTTAATGATCAGTTAACGTGAGCTTCTGACGATGTTTTCATTTTGCTCCACCGAAGGCCCGGTGAAGACCCATCTTCACAAGAGAGCCCATTAGCCTGAGTCGATCTGCGTGTTCCGAACCCTCGCTACAGCGCGGCAGATAACTCGGCCCCATAACCTCATGCATATGCGGGCGTGCCCATGATTACCCTGAAGCTCAATGGTCAAGACCATCAACTGGACGTCACCGAGGACATGCCGCTGCTCTGGGCGATCCGCGACGTTGCCGGTTACAGCGGCACCAAGTTTGGCTGTGGCATGGGCCTGTGCGGTGCGTGCACCATCCATATCGACGGTGCCCCGGCGCGCAGTTGCATCACCCCGATCGGTTCGGTGGTCGGCCAGGATATCGGTACTATCGACAACCTGCACCGCGATCCGCTCGGCCAACTGGTCCAGCAAGCCTGGCTTGATACGGCCGTGGCGCAGTGCGGATTCTGCCAGGGTGGCCAGATCATGTCGGCCACAGCATTGCTCAAGACCCATCCCAACCCCAGCGATGAGCAGATCGAGACCGCGATGGTCGGCAATATCTGCCGCTGTGGCACCTATAACCGGATCAAGACTGCAATCCGCCAGGTGGCAACTCATCTGCAGGAGGCCAAGGCATGAGCCGCTTACCCAGTGATTTTGTCCTGAGCAACCTCAGTCGACGCGGCTTTCTCAAGGGGGTAGGCGCCACCGGTGCGCTGGTGCTGGCAGCCAGTTGGGGGTGGCAGGAGGCGTTCGCCGAGGTCAAAAAGTTCGGTGCCGAGGGCATGCCCAACGGCTGGATCGATGACCCCAAGGTGTACGTCAGCATAGCCGCCGATGGCACGGTGACGGTGCTGTGCAACCGCTCGGAAATGGGCCAGGGCGTGCGCACCAGCTTGAGCATGGTGGTGGCCGATGAACTGGACGCCGACTGGGCCATGGTCAAGGTCCGCCAGGCGCCGGGCGATGAAGTACGTTTCGGCAACCAGGACACCGACGGTTCGCGCAGCATGCGCCACTGGTACGAGCCGATGCGCCGGTGTGGGGCTGCGGCGCGGAGCATGCTGGAGCAGGCGGCGGCCAATCAATGGCAAGTGCCGGTCGACGAATGCCGGGCGCAATTGCATACCGTCCGCCATCAGCCCAGTGGTCGCCAATTGGGCTACGGCGCGCTGGCCGAGGCGGCCGCTGCCTTGGCGGTACCGGCGCGAGAAAGCCTGCGGCTGAAGCAGCCGTCGGAGTTTCGTTACATCGGCAAGGAGTCGGTGCGTGCCATTGATGGCGAAGACATTGTCACCGGGCGGGCGGTCTACGGCGCCGATGTGCACTTCGAAGGTATGCTCTTTGCCACCGTAGCGCGGCCGGCGGTGTATGGCGGCACGGTCAAGTCCTTTGATGCCAGTGCGGCGCTGAAGGTGCCGGGGGTGGTCAAGGTGATGCAGATCGACAGTCGGCCGATTCCCTCCGAGTTCCAGCCGCTGGGCGGTGTGGCAGTGATTGCGAGCAATACCTGGGCGGCGATCAAGGGGCGCGAGGCGCTGAAAATTGTCTGGGCCGACGGCGCCAATGCCGCATATGACTCGCTTGCCTACCGCAAGGAGCTGGAGGCTGCTGCGCTCAAGCCGGGCAAGGTAGTGCGCAGCACCGGCAATATCGACGAGGCGCTGAACAGTGCCGCCAGCAGCCTGGAAGCGTCCTATTACTTGCCTCACCTGGCACAGTCGCCAATGGAGCCGATGGTTGCCGTAGCGCGCTTCA
The DNA here is from genome assembly GCF_900187635.1 of Pseudomonas sp. Irchel 3H3. Taxonomy (NCBI): domain Bacteria; kingdom Pseudomonadati; phylum Pseudomonadota; class Gammaproteobacteria; order Pseudomonadales; family Pseudomonadaceae; genus Pseudomonas; species Pseudomonas sp. Irchel 3H3. The sequence goes on from NZ_FYEC01000007.1 coordinate 70,280, forward strand.
AGGATGGCCAGTGCGAAGCCTGGGCGCCGAGCCAGGCCCCCCAGGTCACCCGTGAGCGCATCGCCGAACGCCTGGGCATACCGTTCGACAAGGTCAGGGTGAACGTCACCTTGCTCGGTGGTGGTTTCGGGCGCAAGTCCAAGCCGGACTTCATCCTCGAGGCGGCGATCCTGGCCCAGGCGTTTCCCGGCAAGGCGGTGCGGGTGCAGTGGACCCGTGAAGACGATATCCACAACTCCTACTTCCATACGGTTTCGGCCGAATACCTCAAGGCCAGTCTCAATCAGGACGGCATGCCATCCGGTTGGCTGCACCGCACCGTGGCGCCGAGCATCACCGCGTTGTTCGCGCCGGGTATGGATCACGAAGCCGCTTTTGAGCTGGGCATGGGCTTCACCAACATGGCCTATGCGATTCCCAACGTGCGCCTGGAAAATCCCGCAGCCGCTGCCCATACCCGGGTCGGCTGGTATCGTTCGGTGTCGAACATTCCCCATGGTTTCGCCATCCAGAGCTTTGTCGACGAGCTGGCGCACAAGGCCGGCCAGGATCCGCTGAAGTACCAGATCAAGCTATTGGGGCCTGATAGGCAGATCGACCCGCGGACCTTGAGCGAGGAGTGGAACTACGGCGAATCCCCCGAACGTTACCCGATCGACACTGCGCGTCTGCGTGCGGTGCTGGAAACCGCCGCCCAGGCTGCCGGCTGGGGTCGCGAGTTGCCCAAGGGCCGTGGCCTGGGGCTGGCAGTGCACTACAGCTTCGTCACCTATGTGGCGGCAGTCATCGAAGTGGAGGTCGGGGATGACGGGACGCTGGTGGTGCACAAGGCGGATATCGCCGTCGATTGTGGTCCGCAGATCAATCCCGAGCGTATTCGCTCGCAGTTCGAGGGGGCCTGCGTGATGGGCCTGGGCAACGCGGTGCTGGGGGAGATCAGCTTCAAGGACGGCAAGGTCCAGCAAGACAACTTCCATATGTACGAGGTGGCACGCATGTCCCTGGCGCCAAAGGTGCTGGCGGTGCATCTGGTCACGCCACCGGGCAACGTGCCATTGGGCGGGGTCGGCGAGCCGGGCGTGCCACCGATTGCACCGGCCCTGTGCAATGCGATCTTTGCCGCGACTGGCAAGCGTATCCGCAGTTTGCCCGTGCGTTATCAGCTGCAAGGCTGGCAGCAGGAAAAGGCGTGATGGCGCGTGTGCAGCGCAATGTCGGCGCGATCATTCTCGCGGCAGGGCAGGGCAGTCGTTTTCGGCAAGTGGCCGGCGCCGACCAGGACAAGCTGCTGGCGCTGTGCAAAGGCCGCGATGGGGTTGTCCGGCCGGTGCTCGAGCATAGCCTGCGCAACTTGCCGGACAGCGTCCAGCCGCGCTGGTTGGTGACCACGCCGGACCGCGCCGAGGTCGCCCGGCTGGCCCGTGTCTACGGCTGCGAAGTGCTGTGGCTGGCATCGGCGGGCATGGGCGACAGCATCGCCGCGGCGGTGGCGGCTTGCCCAGGGTTGGAGGGATGGCTGGTGGTGCTGGGAGATATGCCGTTTATCTTGCCGGCGAGTATTGATGAGGTGGTTGCCCAAGTGGCGGCCGATACCATCAGTGTGCCGGTGCAGGCGGGCGAGTTCGGCCACCCCGTGGGGTTTGGCGCATCGTTTGGCCCGGCGTTGATGGCCCTGTCCGGTGATCGTGGGGCCAAGCCGTTGTTTGCCACGGCCAAGGTGGTCGAGGTGGTGGTGAAGGATGGGGGTGTTCTGTGGGATGTGGATGTGCCACAGGCGCTGGTTTTTGGTTAATCAGCCGGGTGATGCCTTTGTGGCTTGCCAGCGATGGACGTACCAACCTGGGAGCGGGCGCCGGTTCCCACGATAAAAAAAGCCCCGCCTGATTGCTCAGGCGGGGCTTTTTAGTGGCGGATGGAATCAGGCGAGGGGTTTAGGCTCGTGCTCTTTTTCCAGGGCCTCTGGGTGTTGCTCTACCACTTCTTCAACGGAACGCAGGTTTTCGTCGATGGCAGGGGCAGCAGGCTCGGCAGCAACTTCAGCGACCGGTGCAGCAGTGGCAGCCAGTTCGGCTTCCTTCTGCAGGCGCTCGGCTTCGCGCTTGCGGCGACGCACTTCACGTGGGTCGTTCGGCGCACGACCGTTTTCGGTCAGGACCGCAGCTGGCGCAGCTTCGACCACCGGGGCGGCAGCTTCAGCCACTACCGGGGCTTCAACTGGCGCTGGTTCGGCAGCCACGGGGGCTGGCTCGGCAACCACTTCGGCAACCGGTGCCACAACCTCGGCTGCCACGGCCTCAACTACTGCAGGCTCAGCTACCCAGTTAAAGGCAGTCTGCTCTTCGCGGGCTTCAGGCGCCTGTTCGGCGACTGGTGCTTCGAAAGCAGGTGCTTCAACCACCGCAGGGGCTTCGACAACGGCCTCTACAGCGACAGGTGCTTCAACCACTGTTTCGGCTTCAGCCGCTACTTGCGGTTGTGCTTCAACAGTCTGGGCTTCAACCGCCGGAGCCACTTCTATAGCAGGAGCGACTGGCGCTTCAACTGGAGTGGTGGCTTCCACGACTGGCGCTTCAACCTGGGCGGTTGGCTGAACAACTTCTTCAGTCACGGCGGCGGTTGCACGTTCAGCTTGCTGATGAGCCTCGGCTTCGGCTGGAGCACTGATCACGGTGCTGGCAACAGCGGCGGTCACGGCCAGGCCGGCAGCCAGTTCTGCGCCCGTAGGCTCTTCGCTGCCTTCGGACTCTTCCGAGCCTTCGATCACATTGCCATTGGCATCACGTTGACGCTCACGACGGTTGCTGCGGCGACGCTGGCCACGGGAGCGGCGGCGTGGACGATCGCCTTCGGCGTTGTCCTGGCCATCTTCCGGCAGTTGCTCTTCGCTGGTTACCAGTTCTTCTTCTTCGGCAACCGGGGCTGCAGCTTGTTCGGCACGTGGTTGACGCTCTTCACGCGGCGGACGCGGTGCACGCTCTTCGCGTGGCTGGCGAGCCGGGCGCTCTTCAGCGACGGCGCTAGCAGCAACAGCAACGGCGGCAGCAGGTGCGGCATCCAGAGGTTCACGCAGTTCGCGCACTGGACGGTCTTCACGATCGCCACGTGGCTTGCGCTCTTCACGTGGTGGGCGTGGAGCACGCTCTTCACGTGGGGCGCGAGGTGCGCGTTCTTCGCGAGCGACGGTCGGGGTCTCTTCGCGGGCTTCGCGTGGCTGACGCTCTTCGCGCGGCTCACGTGGAGCGCGTTCTTCACGCGGTGCACGTTCTTCGCGTGGCTTGCGTTCCTCATCGCGGCGACCGTTACGGTTGCGGCTCTGCTGACGACCGTTGCGACGTTCTTCGTTGCGGGCTGGACGCTCGGCGGCAGGTTTTTCAACCACGACCGGAGCGGCTGGCTCTTCCTTGGTGGCGAACAGGCTGACCAGCGACTTCACCAGGCCCTTGAACAGGCTTGGCTCTGGTACGGCAGCCGGAGCGACTACCGGGGCAGCTGCGACTTCAACCGGCACCGGTGCGTTGGCACGGGCGGGTGCAGTCTTCACGGCAGCTTCCTGGCGAACCAGGGTGCGGGTGGCGGCGGCCGGTTGCACTTCTTCCACTTCAGCCGCGGCAGCTGCGATTTCGTAGCTGGACTGGTTGGTGTGGGCTTCCGGGCTGTCATCGCGCAGGCGCTGCACTTCGAAGTGCGGCGTCTCGAGATGATCGTTCGGCAGGATGACGATGCGGGCGCGGGTGCGCAGTTCGATCTTGGTGATCGAGTTGCGTTTTTCGTTGAGCAGGAACGCTGCCACCGGGATCGGCACCTGGGCGCGAACTTCGGCGGTACGGTCTTTCAGGGCTTCTTCTTCGATCAGGCGCAGGATCGCCAGCGACAGCGATTCAACGTCACGGATGATGCCGGTACCGTTGCAACGCGGGCAGACGATGCCGCTGCTTTCGCCGAGAGACGGACGCAGGCGCTGACGGGACATTTCCAGCAGGCCGAAGCGCGAGATGCGACCGACTTGTACGCGAGCGCGGTCGGCTTCCAGGCATTCGCGGACTTTCTCTTCCACGGCGCGCTGGTTCTTGGCAGGGGTCATGTCGATGAAGTCGATGACGATCAGGCCGCCGATGTCGCGCAGGCGCAACTGACGGGCGATTTCTTCAGCGGCTTCAAGGTTGGTCTGCAGAGCGGTTTCTTCGATGTCGCTGCCTTTGGTGGCGCGCGCCGAGTTGATGTCGATGGACACCAGGGCTTCGGTCGGATCGATGACGATGGAGCCGCCGGAAGGCAGTTCGACAACGCGCTGGAATGCGGTTTCGATCTGGCTTTCGATCTGGAAACGGTTGAACAGCGGCACGCTGTCTTCGTACAGCTTGATCTTGCTGGCGTACTGCGGCATCACCTGGCGGATGAAGGTCAGGGCTTCGTCCTGGGCTTCAACGCTGTCGATCAGCACTTCGCCGATGTCCTGGCGCAGGTAGTCGCGGATCGCGCGGATGATCACGTTGCTTTCCTGGTAGATCAGGAACGGCGCGGAACGGTCCAGCGAAGCTTCTTTGATGGCGGTCCAGAGTTGCAGCAGGTAGTCGAGGTCCCACTGCATTTCTTCGCTGCTGCGGCCAAGGCCGGCAGTGCGCACGATCAGACCCATGTCAGCCGGGGCAACCAGGCCGTTCAGGGCTTCACGCAGTTCGTTGCGCTCTTCACCTTCGATGCGACGGGAGATACCGCCGGCACGTGGGTTGTTCGGCATCAGCACCAGGTAACGACCGGCCAGGCTGATGAAGGTGGTCAGGGCTGCGCCCTTGTTGCCACGTTCTTCTTTTTCGACCTGAACGATGACTTCCTGGCCTTCGCTCAGGACGTCCTTGATATTGACGCGGCCTTCAGGCGCTTTCTTGAAGTATTCGCGGGAGATTTCTTTGAGGGGCAGGAAGCCGTGGCGCTCAGAGCCGAAATCGACAAAGGCAGCCTCAAGGCTTGGTTCGATGCGAGTAATCCGGCCTTTATAGATGTTGGCCTTCTTCTGCTCGCGTGCACCGGATTCGATGTCCAGGTCGTAGAGGCGCTGGCCATCTACCAGTGCAACACGCAACTCTTCGGGTTGAGTTGCGTTAATCAGCATTCTTTTCATGTAGTACCGTCGGTTTCCGGGCTGCCGGAAACGGCGTTCGGCACACACGACTTCTCACGGTCGGTGTCAGGTGCGTCGGGAGTGGTTGGCCATTCCCGTGTCTAGCGAAGTCCGGCCAATGTGGGCCTTCATCGCGACGTACGCGTCCTGCTTGCTGTGGCTACTTAAGCACTCAGTCAGGAGGAGGAATCAACCGGCGACTGTGGACGAGATGAAGCGTCTAAATATAAGCCTAGTGCTACACGGTCCGACGGTTGTGCATCTCCACCCTACACGTATCCCTGATAATTCGGGTGCTGCCGCGCGCAGAATCCGCAGCGGGTTGGCATTTACCGTGTTCTCCAATGGGGAGTCCACGCTCATGGCTACACAAGACTGGGTGAAAGCTGTTTGGCTGGCTCCCAGCTTGTAACAGGCGTTGTTTCCGAAACTCTCGACCCAGGTGTGATTCGGGACTGACTGCACTTTGTGAACTGGCCGTAAATATCGGCGCAACAGACGAGTGGTACTCTGTTTGTTGCACTCGCTTCAGGCCTCATGTCACCTGCGCTTGTTACAATCACGAACCTTCCAGAAGATGCGAAAGCCCCGTAGGACGGCCTCGCGTCCTGATGAATTGCGTTGGTCAGGGCCGGCAACTTGCCGTTTGTCCTCTGTCCAGCCGCTTTTGGCGGCGTTCGCGACTATAGCAGCAATGATTAAGTGCTTCAATTCCATAAAAAATTGTTATCATTCGCGGCATGACGACTACTGCCCCCCCGACCCCAGCCGTACAACTGCTGGAGGTCTCGCCGGAATATGCCGGCCAACGAATTGACAACTTCCTTCTTGCTCGGCTCAAAGGTGTGCCCAAGACCTTGATTTACCGCATTTTGCGTAAAGGCGAAGTGCGCGTGAACAAAGGTCGGATCAAGCCCGAGTACAAGCTGCAGGCGGGCGACATCGTGCGCGTGCCGCCGGTGCGTGTGCCGGAGCGTGACGAGCCAGTGCCCCTGGCCCAGGGGTTGTTGCAACGCCTGGAAGCCTCGATTGTCTTTGAAGACAAGGCGCTGATCGTGATCAACAAGCCTTGCGGCATTGCGGTCCACGGTGGCAGCGGCTTGACCTTCGGGGTGATTGAGGCCTTTCGTCAGTTGCGTCCCGATTGCAAGGAGCTCGAGCTGGTGCACCGTCTCGACCGTGACACCTCTGGCCTGCTGATGATCGCCAAGAAACGCAGCATGCTGCGTCACTTGCACACGGCATTGCGCGGCGATGGCGTCGACAAGCGCTACATGGCGCTGGTTCGCGGCAACTGGGCGAGCTCGATCAAGCAAGTCCGGGCGCCGCTGGGCAAGAGCAATCTGCGCTCCGGCGAGCGCATGGTCGAAGTCGACGAGGAGGAGGGCAAGGAGTCGGTGACCGTGTTCAAGGTCCTGCGTCGTTTTGGCGACTTTGCCACCCTGATCGAAGCCAAGCCGATTACCGGCCGGACTCACCAGATCCGCGTCCACACCTTGCACGCCGGGCACTGCATTGCTGGCGATACCAAGTACGGCGAGGAAGGTTTCTCCAAGGAGATTCGCGATCTGGGCGGCAAGCGATTGTTCCTCCATGCCTACATGCTGACCGTGCCGCTGCCCGATGGCGGTGAGTTGAAGTTGCAGGCGCCAGTGGACGAAATGTGGGCCAAGACCGTGGAGCGCCTGAGTGCACCCCTCTGATTGCAAACTACTGATTTTCGATTGGGACGGGACACTGGCCGATTCCATTGGTCGGATCGTCGAGGCGATGCACGTCGCGTCTGAACGCTCGGGTTTTGCGCTGTGCAGCGATCTGGCGGTCAAGGGCATTATCGGGCTGGGTTTGCCAGAGGCGATTCGCACCTTGTATCCGCAAATCGGTGATGCCGAGCTGGTGGCGTTTCGTCAGCATTATGCCGATCACTACATAGCGCTGGAGGCCGAGCCTTCGCCGTTGTTCGAGGGCGTGCTCGAGTCGCTTGAGGCGTTCCGCGCCGAGGGCTATCAGTTGGCCGTAGCCACTGGCAAGGCGCGTCGTGGCCTGGATCGGGTGCTGAAGTCCCATGGCTGGGAGGATTATTTTGATATCACACGCGCCGCCGACGAAACCGCTAGCAAGCCGCACCCCTTGATGCTCGAGCAGATCCTGGCGCATTGCGCGGTCGGGCCTGGGCAGGCGCTGATGGTGGGGGATTCGTCGTTCGATCTGCAGATGGCTCGCAATGCCGGGATGGCGTCTGTGGCAGTCAGCTATGGCGCGCAATCCATAGAGGCGCTGCGTGCGTACGAGCCGTGCCTGGCCATTGATCATTTTTCGCAATTGCATGCCTGGCTGGGTCAGCAGGCCAATTAAGTTTGGGTTGGGGTAGATGCAATGACTGACGAATGGAAGGCGCCTGTCAAAGCCAGTGCTGAAGACGGCGAAGACAAGAGCTGGAAACTGCTGGAAAAAACCCTGCTGGCCGGTGTGCAGGAGCAGCGTCGCTCGCGGCGTTGGGGGATTTTCTTCAAGCTGTTGACCTTTGTGTACCTGATTGTCGCGTTGATCCTGTTCACGCCGCTGATGGACATTGAAAAGAGCGCGACGCGCGGCTCGGGCTACACCGCATTGATCGAGATCACTGGGGTGATTGCCGATAAAGAGCCGGCCAGTGCCGACAATATCGTCGGCAGCCTGCGTGCGGCGTTCGAGGATGCCAAGGTCAAGGGTGTCGTGCTGCGGATCAACAGCCCTGGCGGCAGTCCGGTGCAGTCCGGCTACGTCTATGACGAAATTGTGCGCTTGCGCGCCTTGCACCCGCAAATCAAGGTTTATGCGGTGATTTCCGACCTGGGCGCCTCGGGTGCCTACTACATCGCCAGCGCTGCGGACCAGATCTATGCCGACAAGGCCAGTCTGGTGGGTTCCATTGGTGTCACAGCGGCCGGCTATGGCTTTGTAGGTACCATGGAGAAGCTGGGTGTCGAGCGGCGTACCTACACCTCGGGTGAGCACAAGTCGTTCCTCGATCCGTTCCAGCCGCAAAAACCGGAAGAAACCAAATTCTGGCAGAGCGTGCTGGATACCACCCATCAGCAGTTCATTGCCAGCGTGAAGAAGGGGCGTGGTGATCGGCTCAAGGACAAAGATCATCCGGAGCTGTTTTCCGGGCTGGTCTGGTCGGGCGAGCAGGCATTGCCGCTGGGCTTGATCGATGGCCTGGGCAGTGCCAGTTCGGTGGCGCGGGACGTGATCGGTGAGAAAGAGCTGGTGGACTTCACCATCCAGGAATCGCCGTTCGATCGTTTCTCGAAAAAGCTCGGCGCCAGTGTGGCCGAGCAGTTGGCCATGTGGATGGGCTTTCACGGCCCCGCCTTGCGCTGATTGCTGTGCGAGATAAAAAAACCGGCCTGCGTGGCCGGTTTTTTTATGGTCTGTAGCAGCTGCCGAGCCCGCGAGGCTGCGTTCGAGGACGCAGTCCTCGCCGGGTGCGAGCTGCTACGGGATCTGCACGTCTTCGGCCAGCAGCATGTCTACCAGGCGAATCAGCGGCAGGCCGACCAGGCTGGTGGCGTCCGGGCCTTCGGTGCGTTGGAACAGGCTTACCCCCAATCCTTCGGCCTTGAAGCTGCCAGCGCAGTCGTAGGGCTGCTCTGCGCGCAGGTAGCGCTCCACGCTTGCTGGGTCGAGCGTGCGCATGTGGACGGTAAAGGGGATGCAGTCGAGCTGGCAGTGGCCGCTCTGGCTGTTGAGCAGGGCCAGGCCGGTGAGGAAGGTCACGCTGGCACCGCTGGCGGCCAGCAGTTGTTCGCGGGCCTTGTCGAAGGTGTGGGGCTTGCCGATGATCTTGCCGTCGAGTACCGCGACCTGGTCCGAGCCGATGATCAGATGCCCCGGATGGCTGGCGGCCAGTGCCTGGGCCTTGGCTTGTGCCAGGCGCCTGACCAGCTCGGTGGCGGACTCGCCCGCCAGTGGGCTTTCGTCGATATCCGGGGAGCTGCAGGTAAAAGGCAACTGCAGGCGAGCCAGTAATTCGCGGCGATAAACCGAGCTTGAAGCGAGTAATAAAGGCAACATAGGGCTCTCCAGAAGTCAGTCGCAAATTCTAGCGGGGCCTGCAAGTGACGGACAGGACTGAATTTCCTTTGACAAGGGCGGGTGCATCCCTATAATGCTGCGCCTATGTTGAATGACCCGATTCCACCTCACGTTGACCCGCGCAAATTGGCTGATCGTGGCACCACCCTTCAAGGTGAAATGCTGCTGGCCGATTTGGAGAGACTCTGCGACCCGCTTTCCGACAATGTCGGTACGGTGCAGGCTAAATTCGTTTTTGAACGAGATGAACGTAAATCTGTGGTGATCCACAGCTTTATCGACACCGAGGTCAAAATGGTTTGCCAGCGTTGTCTTGAGCTGGTCACCCTGCCGATTCACAGCGAATGCAGTTATGCTGTGGTAAAGGAGGGTGCGAATACCCAGTCGTTGCCGAAAGGTTATGACGTGCTGGAACTGGGCGAAGATCCTTTGGATCTGCAGTCACTGATCGAGGAGGAGCTTTTGCTCGCCTTGCCCATTGTGCCTGCTCATCATCCGGAAGAATGCCAGCAGCCGGCGGGTCTCGATGAGCCCGAACCGAGCGAGGACGAGGTAACGCGGTCCAACCCGTTCAGTGTATTGGCGCAGTTAAAGCGTGACCCAAACGTTTAGGAGTTAATCAATTATGGCTGTTCAGCAGAACAAAAAATCCCGCTCCGCCCGTGACATGCGTCGTTCGCACGACGCTCTCGAGGCAAGCACTCTGTCCGTAGAAAAGACCACTGGTGAAGTTCACCTGCGTCACCACGTATCGCCAGAAGGCGTATACCGTGGCCGTAAAGTGATCGACAAGGGCGCTGACGAGTAATCCTTGTCCGCTCAAGTCATCGCGATTGACGCAATGGGCGGGGACTTCGGTCCCCGCAGCATTGTTCAGGCCAGCCTTGCTTGCCTGTCTGCTACGCCCTCGCTACACCTGACCCTCGTCGGTCAACCCTCCCTTCTTGAAGAATTGATCGCTGGCCAATCGGCTGTGGATCGCGCGCGTCTGTCGATTGCTCCAGCGTGCGAAGTCATCACCATGGATGAAAAGCCCGCCCAGGCCCTGCGTGGCAAGCCCGATTCGTCGATGCGCGTGGCGCTGGAGTTGCTGCGTGATGGCAAGGCCCAGGCCTGTGTCAGTGCCGGCAACACCGGCGCGCTGATGGCGTTGTCGCGGTTCGTGCTCAAGACGTTGCCCGGTATCGATCGGCCAGCGATGGTCGCGGCGATCCCGACACAAAAGGGTTACTGCCAGTTACTGGACCTGGGGGCTAACGTCGATTGCAGTGCCGAGCACCTGTTCCAGTTCGCGGTGATGGGTTCGGTGGCGGCCGAGACGCTGGGGATCGCCCGGCCCCGGGTGGCGTTGTTGAATATCGGCACCGAGGACATCAAGGGTAATCAGCAGGTCAAGCTTGCGGCGACCCTGTTGCAAGGTGCCCGGGGCCTGAATTACATCGGTTTTGTCGAGGGTGACGGCCTGTATCGGGGTGAGGCGGATGTGGTGGTCTGTGATGGTTTTGTCGGCAACATCCTGCTCAAGTCCAGCGAAGGCCTGGCGACCATGATTGCCGGGCGTATCGAGGCCTTGTTCAAGCAGAATCTTGCATCAAGGATGGTCGGGGCCCTGGCCTTGCCCTTGATGAAGCGTTTGCAGGCTGACCTGGCGCCCGCCCGGCACAACGGCGCGAGCTTCCTCGGGTTGCAGGGGATCGTGGTCAAGAGCCACGGTTCAGCTGGCGTGCAGGGTTTTCAGAGTGCGATCCAGCGAGCCTTGATCGAGATCCAGGAGAACCTGCCGCAGCGACTCCATGGGCGTCTCGAGGATTTGCTGCTTTAGGCATTTTCGTCGGACAATGCTTAAATGTGACCGCTCGGTTCAATTGGCCATCCAACTGTCAGTTTCTTGCGTCCCCTCAGCGGGGCGTCAACTCTCCGACGACAAGATCATTAGGGGCTTGTTACATGTCTGCTTCCCTCGCATTCGTCTTTCCAGGACAGGGTTCGCAGTCCCTCGGCATGCTGGCCGAGTTGGGCGCGCAATATCCGCTGATCCTCGAAACATTCAAAGAAGCTTCCGATGCTCTGGGTTACGACCTGTGGGCACTGACCCAGCAAGGGCCGGAAGAGCAGCTCAATCAAACCGACAAGACCCAGCCGGCCATCCTCACTGCCTCGATCGCCCTGTGGCGCCTGTGGCTGGCTGAAGGCGGTGCGCGTCCGGCTTATGTGGCCGGTCACAGCCTGGGCGAATACAGTGCCCTGGTCGCGGCAGGCAGCCTGAGCCTGGGCGACGCCGTGAAGCTGGTCGAGCGTCGTGGTCAACTGATGCAGCAAGCCGTTCCGGCCGGGCAGGGCGCCATGGCGGCGATTCTCGGCCTGGACGACGCTGACGTGCTGGCGGCCTGTGCCGAGGCGGCGCAAGGCGAAGTGGTCAGCGCGGTCAACTTCAACTCCCCGGGCCAGGTGGTGATCGCCGGTGCCAAGGCGGCCGTCGAGCGTGCCATCGAAGGCTGCAAGGCGCGGGGTGCCAAGCGCGCCATGCCGTTGCCGGTCAGCGTGCCGTCGCACTGTGAGCTGATGCGTCCTGCGGCCGAGCAGTTTGCCGAGTCCGTCGCCGCGATTGACTGGCAGGCCCCGCAGATTCCAGTGGTGCAGAACGTCAGCGCACAAGTGCCGGCCGATCTGCAAACCCTCAAGCGTGATCTGCTCGAGCAACTGTTCAAGCCAGTACGCTGGGTCGAGTCCGTACAGGCGCTGGCGGCCAAGGGCGCGACCAATCTGGTCGAGTGCGGCCCGGGCAAAGTCCTGGCCGGCCTGAACAAGCGTTGCGCCGAAGGCGTGTCGACATCCAACCTCAATACCCCAGACGCCTTCGCTGCCACCCGTGCAGCGTTGGCCTGAATCAGGAGAAGCTTGCATGAGTCTGCAAGGTAAAGTTGCACTGGTCACCGGTGCGAGCCGTGGCATCGGCCAGGCTATCGCCCTGGAATTGGGTCGTCAGGGCGCCATCGTGGTGGGTACCGCTACTTCCGCCGCGGGTGCCGAGCGCATTGCCGCCACCCTGAAGGAAAATGGTATTCAAGGCACGGGCCTGGAGCTCAACGTCACTAGCGACGAGTCCGTGGCCAGTGTTCTGGCGAGCATCCAGGAGCAATTCGGTGCGCCGGCGATCCTGGTCAATAACGCCGGTATCACCCGCGATAACCTGATGATGCGGATGAAAGATGACGAATGGCATGACGTCGTCGATACCAACCTGAACAGTCTGTTCCGCCTGTCCAAGGGCGTTTTGCGCGGCATGACCAAGGCGCGTTGGGGTCGAATTATCAGTATTGGTTCGGTTGTGGGTGCCATGGGCAACGCAGGCCAAGTAAACTATGCAGCCGCCAAGGCAGGTCTGGAAGGTTTCAGTCGCGCTTTGGCCCGTGAAGTGGGCTCGCGCTCGATTACGGTCAACTCGGTGGCTCCTGGGTTCATCGACACCGATATGACCCGCGAACTGCCTGAAGCGCAGCGTGAAGCCCTGCAGACACAAATTCCGCTGGGTCGTCTGGGGCAAGCTCAAGAGATCGCGTCTGTGGTCGCTTTTCTTGCGTCGGACGGTGCGGCTTACGTTACTGGGGCTACAATCCCGGTGAACGGCGGGATGTACATGAGTTAAATGTGACGGATCGCTTCAAAAAAATGTCATACGAGCTGTCTAAAATCCGTTATAAAGCTGCAATCTATTTATAGGCAGCCGGTCGTCAGGGTTTGAGGAGTGAAGCTTTCAGTTGAAAAACTGAAAAGCCTTTCTATACACTTACCCACTGGCCAGCTGCCTGAATTTGTCCATTAGGAGTGAAAACAAGGTATGAGCACCATCGAAGAGCGCGTCAAGAAAATCGTTGCTGAGCAACTGGGCGTTAAAGAAGAAGAAGTGGTGAACACTGCTTCCTTCGTTGAAGACCTGGGTGCCGACTCCCTTGACACCGTTGAGCTGGTGATGGCTCTGGAAGAGGAATTCGAGACCGAAATCCCTGACGAAGAAGCTGAGAAGATCACTACTGTACAAGCTGCCATCGATTACGTTACTAGCCACCAGGCGTAATAGTTTGTAATCGTTGTTAGCTGTCATGGAAAAACCGCACTGCCATCATGGCGTGCGGTTTTTTCTTTAGGTCTGATGCAAAGTCGTCATTTGAAAAAAGGAGAGTGCTGTGTCGCGTAGACGCGTCGTAGTCACCGGTATGGGTATGTTGTCGCCACTGGGCACGGATGTGCCGAGCAGCTGGCAGGGCATTCTGGCTGGCCGCAGTGGCATTGGTCTGATCGAACACACTGACCTTTCTGCCTATTCCACTCGTTTTGGCGGCTCGGTAAAGGGCTTCAATGTCGAGGAGTACCTGTCGGTCAAGGAAGCTCGCAAACTCGACCTGTTCATTCAATACGGTCTGGCGGCCGGGTTTCAGGCGGTGCGTAATGCCGGGCTGGAAGTCACCGATGCCAACCGTGAGCGTATCGGCGTGGCTATGGGCTCGGGTATTGGCGGACTGACCAATATCGAAGAAACCAGCCGCACGCTGCATGATTCCGGGCCGCGACGGATTTCGCCGTTTTTCGTGCCGGGCTCGATCATCAATATGATTTCCGGTTTCCTGTCGATCCACCTGGGTATACAGGGACCTAACTACGCCATTGCCACTGCCTGCACCACCGGTACTCACTGTATCGGCATGGCTGCGCGCAACATTGCCTACGGCGAAGCCGATGTGATGATTGCCGGCGGTGCCGAGATGGCCGCCTGTGGCCTGGGCATGGGTGGCTTTGGTGCTGCCCGTGCACTCTCCACGCGTAATGACGAGCCGACCCGCGCCAGCCGTCCATGGGACAAGGGCCGTGATGGTTTTGTACTGTCCGACGGTGCCGGGGCCCTGGTTCTCGAAGAACTGGAGCACGCCAAGGCACGCGGGGCGACCATCTACGCCGAGCTGATTGGCTTTGGTACCAGCGGCGATGCCTATCACATGACCTCGCCTCCGGCGGACGGTGCCGGTGCTGCTCGCTGCATCGCCAACGCCCTGCGTGATGCGCGGATCAATGGCGACCAGGTGCAGTACATCAATGCCCACGGCACCTCGACCTCGGCCGGCGACCTCGCCGAAGCCCAGGCGATCAAGACCGTGTTCGGCGATCACGCCTACAAGCTGGCCATCAGCTCGACCAAATCCATGACCGGCCACCTGCTGGGTGCCGCGGGCGCCGTCGAGGCGATCTTCAGCGTGCTGGCGATCAACGGCCAGGTCGCGCCGCCAACCATCAACCTGGACGAGCCGGACGAAGGCTGCGATCTCGATTTTGTACCGCACACTGCGCGTAACATGGATATCGACGTAGTGCTGTCCAACTCCTTCGGGTTTGGTGGCACCAACGGCTCCCTGGTGTTCCGTCGGTTCGTCGACTGATGGAAAGCTGGGTCGACGGTCAGCCGGCTGACGCACTGTCGCTAAAAGACCGCGGCCTGGCCTACGGCGATGGCTTGTTCGAGACCATCGCCGTCAGGGGCGGCCAGCCCGTATTGCTGGAACGCCACCTGCAACGCCTGGCCGAGGGCTGCTTGCGCCTGGCGCTGGCGGCGGATCACAGGCTGATTCGCGCCGAACTGGTGGCCTATGCCGCCGAGCTAGGCGACGGCGTGCTCAAGCTGATCCTGACCCGCGGCGACAGTCAACGCGGTTATGCCTTCGACCCTGCAGCTGCGCCGCGACGTATCCTGCAAGGCAATCCCCCTGCACATTACCCCAGCGTTCATGCCGAGCACGGCGTGCGCCTGTTCCCCTGTGCCACGCGTTTGGCCAGCCAGCCGCTGCTGGCGGGCCTCAAGCACCTCAATCGTCTTGAGCAAGTCCTTGCCCGCGCCGAGTGGCAGGGGCCTGAATGCGCAGAAGGGTTGATGTTGGACGTAGATGCCCGAGTCATCGAGGGTGTGTTCAGTAATTTGTTCATCGTGCGTGATGGCGTGCTGCTGACCGCCGATTTGCGCCGATGTGGTGTCGCCGGGGTGATGCGGGGCGAATTATTGTTTCAAGCCAAGTCACTGGGGATCCCCACTGAAATCACTGACATCAGCCTCGAACAACTGCAACAGGCCGATGAAGTCTTTGTCTGCAACAGCGTCTACGGCATCTGGCCGGTAAACGCATATGCTGCGCTGAGCTGGCCGGTTGGGCCGCTCACCCGTAAACTGCAGGGAATTGCCCGCGCGCTACTGGATGCTTGATTCGTGAGACGTAAACTCTTGCTGCTGCTGGAAACCGGATTGGTTCTGGCGGGGCTGCTGCTGGGCGCTTCGGCCTGGAAAATCAATTCGGCGCTGGAACAGCCACTCAACATTACTCAGGAAGAGTTACTCGACGTACCCACTGGCTCGACGCCGTCCGGGACCTTCAATCGCCTGGAAGCCGACGGTGTGCTCGAGGACGCTTTCTGGCTGCGCCTGTACTGGCGCTTCAACCTGGCCACCCAACCCCTGCACAGCGGCGAATACCGCATGCTGCCGGGCATGAGCGCACAAGGCCTGATCGGTCTGTGGCAGCGCGGCGAAGTGGTCCAGTACAGTCTGACGCTGGTGGAAGGCTGGAACTTCCGCCAGGTGCGTGCAGCGCTGGCGAAAAACGATAAGCTTGAACAGACCCTGGCCGGCCTCAGCGACAGCGAACTGATGGAAAAACTCGGGCATGGCGGCGTGTTTCCCGAGGGGCGGTTCTTTCCGGACACCTACCGTTTCGTCCGCGGCATGACCGATGCCGAAGTCCTGGAAAAGGCCTACGATCGGCTGGAAGAAGTGCTGGCCAAGGAATGGAGCAAGCGCTCCCCGGATGTGCCGTACAGCGAGCCCTACCAGGCGCTGATCATGGCGTCCCTGGTGGAGAAGGAAACCGGGGTGCCACAGGAGCGCGGACAGATTGCCGGAGTGTTTGTACGGCGCATGCAGATCGGCATGATGCTGCAGACCGATCCGACCGTGATCTATGGCATGGGTGAGCGCTACAACGGAAAACTGACCCGCGCGTCCCTGCGCGAGCCGACGCCCTACAACACCTATGTGATTTTCGGCCTGCCGCCGACCCCGATTGCCATGGTCGGCCGTGAAGCGATTCACGCGGCCCTCAACCCGGTGTCGGGCAGCAGCCTGTACTTCGTCGCTCGCGGCGACGGCAGCCATGTATTTTCCGATGACCTGGATGCCCACAACAACGCCGTGCGCGAGTATCAACTCAAGCGCCGCGCCGACTATCGTTCCAGCCCTGCGCCCGCCAACGGTGCGGTGACGCCCGAGGAGCCGGCGCCGCTGGTGCCAGAGGTGCCAGCAGTGCCCGAAGCGCCTGAGGCGGTCCCGCAGGATCTACCACCTGCGCCGCCAACGCCTGACGCCCAGGCACCGCAAAGCCCGCAATGACTCTGACTAAGGACTGCCTGTGACTGGCTTGTTTATTACCCTGGAAGGCCCCGAAGGCGCCGGCAAAAGCACCAATCGCGAATACCTTGCCGAACGCCTGCGTGACGCCGGTATCGAAGTGGTGCTGACACGCGAGCCCGGCGGTACCCCCTTGGCCGAGCGCATCCGCGAAGTGCTGCTGGCGCCGGTCGATGAAGTCATGCATGCCGACACCGAGCTGTTGCTGGTGTTCGCCGCGCGCGCGCAGCACCTGGCCGAGGTCATCCGCCCGGCGCTGGCGCGCGGCGCGGTGGTGCTCTGTGACCGGTTTACCGATTCGACCTACGCCTATCAGGGCGCCGGCCGCGGGTTGTCGCTGGAGCGCATCGCGGCGTTGGAGACCTTCGTCCAGGGCGATTTGCGCCCGGACCTGACCCTGGTGTTCGATTTGCCGATCGAGATCGGCATGGCCCGCGCCAGTGCCCGTGGCCGACTGGATCGGTTCGAGCTGGAAGGCCGGGTGTTCTTCGAGGCCGTGCGCGCGGCATTCCTCCAGCGTGCCGCGGCAGATCCGCAGCGTTACCTGTTGGTCGATGCCGCCCAGCCATTGGCGCAGGTGCAGCAGGCGCTGGACGGCTTGCTGCCACAGTTGCTGGAGCGTCACCGTGGCTGAAGCCTATCCGTGGCAGGACAGCCTCTGGCAGCAACTGGCCGGCCGCGGGCAGCACGCCCACGCCTACCTGCTCCATGGCCCCAAGGGCATTGGCAAGCGCGCCCTGGCCGAGCGCCTGATGGCGCGCCTGCTGTGCCAGCGGCCAGACGGCCTGGACGCTTGCGGGCAATGCAAATCCTGCCTGCTGCTCAAGGCCGGCAGCCATCCGGACAACTACATCCTCGAGCCGGAGGAGGCGGACAAGGCGATCAAGGTCGACCAGGTCCGTGAGCTGGTCAGTTTCGTGGTCCAGACCGCGCAGTTGGGCGGGCGCAAGGTGGTGCTGATCGAGCCGGTGGAGTCGATGAACATCAACGCCGCCAACGCCTTGCTCAAAAGCCTCGAAGAACCGTCCGGTGACACCGTGCTGTTGCTGGTCAGCCATCAGACCAGTCGCCTGTTGCCGACCATCAAGAGTCGCTGTGTACAGCAAGCCTGTCCGCTGCCTAGCGAGGCCATGAGCCTGGCATGGCTGGCCCAGGCCTTGCCCGATTGCACGCAAGAGGAGCGGGTCGAGTTGCTGACCCTGGCAGCCGGCTCGCCCCTGGCAGCGGTCACCCTGCAGGCCCAGGGCGTACGCGAACAGCGGGCGTTGGTGGTCGACGGGGTGAAGAAACTACTCAAGCAACAGCAGTCGCCCACCCAACTGGCCGAAGGCTGGAATGCGATCCCGCTGCTGTTGTTGTTCGACTGGTTCTGCGACTGGTCGAGCCTGATCCTGCGTTATCAACTGACCCAGGATGAAGCCGGCCTCGGCCTGGTGGATATGCGCAAGGTGGTGCAGTACCTGGCGCAGAAGTCTTCCCAGGACAAGGTGCTGAACATCCAGGACTGGATCCTGGCCCAGCGGCAGAAGGTCCTGAGCAAGGCTAACCTCAACCGTGTGCTGCTGCTCGAGGCCCTGCTGGTGCAGTGGACAGGGTTGCCGGCTCAACGTTAAACCGCGCTGCCCGGACTGTGTCCGGGCGCCCCACCCATACGATTTAGTTGCAACCTCACTATGCTTGTAGATTCCCATTGCCATCTCGACCGTCTCGACCTCGCCGCCCACGACGGCTCCCTGGACGCTGCCCTTGAGGCGGCGCGCCAGCGCGGGGTCGGGCATTTCCTGTGTATCGGCGTCAGTGTCGACAACGCGGCCGACGTCAAGGCGCTTGCCGAGCGCTACGACGACGTCGACTGCTCGGTGGGCGTGCATCCGCTGGACGTCCAGCCGGGCGCGGCACCGGCGTTGGACTGGCTGTTGCACGAGCTCAATCATCCGCGCGTGGTGGCCATTGGCGAGACGGGCCTTGACTACCATTACGAGCCAGAGGCGGCCGAGCTGCAGCAGCAATCCTTCCGCCTGCACCTGCAAGCCGCCCAGCAAACGGGCAAGCCGGTGATCGTCCACACCCGTGGCGCACGCGCCGATACCCTGGCATTGCTGCGCGAGGCAGCCTTGCCCCAGGCGGGTGTGCTGCATTGCTTCACCGAAGACTGGGACATGGCCAAGGCGGCGCTTGACCTGGGCTTCTACATCTCGTTGTCCGGCATCGTCACCTTCCGCAATGCCGATGCCTTGCGTGATGTCGCGAGCAAGGTGCCGGCCGATCGCCTGCTGGTGGAGACCGATTCCCCCTACCTGGCGCCGATTCCTTACCGCGGCAAACCTAACCTGCCGCAATACGTACGCGAAGTGGCGGAGTTCCTGGCGATGCTCCGCGGTGAGTCCTACGAGCGGTTTGCCGAGCAGACCACCGAAAACTTCAAGCGACTGTTCCCCTTGGCCCACGTTAAGTCGGTTTGAGCGACGGCCTGGGGAGGCAAATCGCAGGCAAAAAAAACCCGGGTTCTGGGGGGTGAATCCGGGTTAAGACCATTAGGAGTAAAACAAAGGTACGCGGTCCGTTGGTACCTATATCCACGCGCCACTTGGGGGAGATGACGCGCCGACATTTCAAGTATTGATCAGTATTGCGCCGAGTCCAGTTTGCTCCCCGGGTTTCTTAAACATATTTGGAATACCGGCGCTTCGCTTGAGTTCTCACTGCTTGGCGATGGCTGCGACTATGGCGATAGTTTCGTCGATCACGCGTTTTTCGGTATAGAAGTGCGGGGAAAACCGCACGCCCGGTCCGCGCGGAATACACACCACCTGCTGAGCCTTGAGAGTCTCGTACACGACCTGGTTATCGATGCCGTCGATGCTGAAGGAAAAAATCCCCCCGCGCCGAGCCGGATTGAGCGGGCTGTGCAGGGTGATCCCGGCGATTGCGCCCAAACCGTCCTGCAGCCACTGCACGCGTTCGGCGATGAGTGTGGCCACGGTCGGCATGCCGACTTCTTCCAATAACGACAGACTGGCCTCCAGGGCCATCGCGCCGAGCATGTTCGGGCTGCCGCACTCAAAACGCCGGGCACTCTTGGCCGGCTCCCAGGTGGTGCGGGTGTAGTCACCCATGTGTTCAAGCATGTGCCAGCCGAATTCGTGCAGCTTGAGTTGTTCGCGCAGTTCGCTGCGCACGTAGAACACCCCCAGGCCTTCCGGGCCCAGCAACCATTTGTGGCCATCGGCCATGGCAAAGTCGCATTGATAGCTCTGGACGTCGAAGGGCAGGGCACCGAGTTGCTGGATGGCGTCGATGCAAAACAGCACGTTTTGCTGTTTGCAGC
The DNA here is from genome assembly GCF_900187635.1 of Pseudomonas sp. Irchel 3H3. NCBI lineage: Bacteria > Pseudomonadati > Pseudomonadota > Gammaproteobacteria > Pseudomonadales > Pseudomonadaceae > Pseudomonas > Pseudomonas sp. Irchel 3H3. The sequence continues at coordinate 90,248 of NZ_FYEC01000007.1, forward strand.
CGGCTCCGAGGCGCTGCAGGTCCAGGCGCAGGCCGCTGGCAAATTGTATGGCGCTGACCGACATCAAGCGCGTGCGGGGGCCGCAGGCAGCCAGCAGCGCGCCTTCCGGGTCGTCGCCCTTGAGGCTGGCCTGGATCACTTCGACGCCTTGCGCGGCCAGGGCCTCCCAGACGATGCGGTTGGATGGGAACTCCTCATCGCTGATGACGATCTGGTCACCGCTCTGCCAGGGCAGTCCGAAGGCGACAAAAGACAGTGCTTCAGAAGTATTTTTGACCAGCGCGATGTCGTCCGTCGACGGTGCGTTTAGCAGGCGCATCAGGCGTTCACGCAGGCGCTGCTCCAGTGACATCCAGTCCGAATAGTCCCGCGCGCCCAGCAAAACGTTCTCTTGGGCGAAGCGCGCCACGGCGCTGGCCGCCCGATTTGGCCAGGGCGCGACGGCTGCATGATTCAAATAGCGAAGGCCTGGAGCCTGTACAAATTCATCAAGAAACGTAGTCATGGTCGGATGATCCGTGCAATTTGGCGCAAGTTAGGCATAATACGCGGCTTCGAATTTTGACCCCTACAGACCTTTTTCTTATGCACAAAGAACCTCGTAAGGTCCGTGAGTTTCGTCGCCGCGAGCAAGAAATTCTCGACACCGCGCTCAAGCTGTTCCTCGAACAAGGTGAAGACAGTGTCACCGTCGAGATGATCGCTGATGCCGTGGGTATCGGCAAAGGCACCATCTATAAGCACTTCAAGTCCAAGGCGGAGATCTATCTGCGCCTGATGCTCGATTACGAGCGTGACCTGAACGAGCTGCTGCACTCTGCCGATGTCGACAAGGATAAGGAAGCCCTGTCCCGGGCCTACTTCGAATTCCGCATGCGCGACCCACAACGCTACCGGTTGTTCGATCGCCTGGAAGAGAAAGTGGTCAAGGGCAACCAGGTGCCAGAGATGGTCGAGGAGTTGCACAAGATCCGCGCCTCCAACTTCGAGCGCCTGACCCTGTTGATCAAGGGCCGGATCAGCGAAGGCAAGCTGGAAGACGTGCCGCCGTATTTCCACTACTGCGCATCCTGGGCGCTGGTGCACGGCGCCGTGGCGCTGTATCACTCGCCGTTCTGGAGCAATGTGCTGGAAGACCAGGAAGGTTTCTTCCAGTTCCTGATGGATATCGGCGTGCGCATGGGCAACAAGCGCAAGCGCGATACCGACACCCCAGGCAGCTGATTCATTCAGCAGCCTTATTGCGCCATGTTTCCCTGTATGGCGCAGTGCCCCAGGAATATACTCAGGCTTAGGTATTGCTAAAACTTGATTTGTGAGTCAAGTTTTAGCTTTTCCGCACCGACTTCCGCCGGAGTAATCCATGATCGTTGACCGACAAGGCAGGCGCTTCCGCAATTTGCGCGTCAGCCTGACCTCCGCCTGCAACTATGCCTGTACCTACTGCGTGCCTAACGGCAAGCGGCTGGTGGCTGCGCAGGACGAACTGTCGGCCGACGCCATGGCGCGCGGGGTTGCGTACCTGATTGAGGCGGCAGGCATCGAGCGACTGCGCATTACCGGCGGCGAACCGCTGGTGAGCCCGAAGCTGGAAACCTTCATGCGGGCGGTCGGGCAGATGGGCCTGGACGACATCAGTCTGACCACCAACGGCCAGTTGCTGGGCAAAAAGTTGCCGTTGCTGGTGGATGCCGGCATTCGGCGGATCAACGTTTCCCTCGATACCCTCGACCCAGCGGCCTTTCGCGGCATCGCCCGCGGTGGCGATCTGCCGACGGTGCTCGATGGCATGCAGCAGGCCCGCGCCGCGGGCATCAAGATCAAGGTCAACATGGTACCGCTGCGCGGGCAGAACCTGGACCAGGTGATGCCCTTGCTCGAATACTGCCTGGAGCGCGGCTATGAACTGCGTTTTATCGAATTGATGCGCATGGGCCACCTGGCCTCTGACTCGAATGCCTTCCTGCAGCAGTTCGTCAGCCTCCAGCAGTTGCTCAGCCTGATTGGCGAGCAATACGAATACCTGCAAGCCGATGCGCCGGTGGATGCCACGGCGGTGCGCTATGAAATCCCCGGGCTCGGCCATTTTGGCGTGATCGCCAATGAAAGCGTGCCGTTCTGCCGGACCTGCTCGCGCCTGCGCTTGTCGTCCACGGGCTGGTTGCATGGCTGCCTGTCATCGAGCAATCGGCATTATGTCGGCGACCTGCTGGACAAGCCCCGTCACCAGGCCTTGCCGGCGTTGCAGCGGCTGTTGGTGAAGGCCCTGGGGGACAAGCAGGAAGTGGCATTTTCCGGTGGCGCGACCGTGATGAAAATCATCGGCGGCTGAGCTGGCGCGGAAGCTGCATCTTGCCCGGATTCGCCGGTTTTCCGTCACCGGCTTCTGGAGGGTAAGGATGCGTAGCCTGGTTTTGCTGCTGGCGGTTGTCACGCTTGGCGGCTGCATGACTGTCAGCGACATGGGCGAAGGGGTTCGCGATCAGATGAGCGACGCCGGTTTTCTCGATCACAGCGACAGCCGTCGGGTGAACAACCTGCGTATTCAGCCAGACTCGTTCATCTACATTGCCCAGGGCCCGTTTGCCCCGCCGGGCAGTGCCGAGCCGCGCCCCAACGTGGTTGCCGAACAGGCTTTCAACGGCTTTATCGAGTATTTCCCGATGGTCCGTCGCGCCCGCGCGCCCGAGGGCCTGGATGCCGCCATGGGCGAGGCACGGGCTGCAGGCGCCCATTACCTGCTCTACACCCGCTTTGCCAGCGCCGACGACCGCATCGGCAACTCGGATGAATGGCTCGATCAAGAGGCTGTGGATCGCCTGGGTATCGACAAAGGGGTGATTCAACTGATGTTGATCGAGACCAGCACCCAGTATTTGATTGATACTGCACGGATCAAGAGTCGTGGCGGTTTACTGACGTTCCACGACACCAGGCCAGAAGATCTGCTGGGCCCGCCGCTGGCGCAATATGCGCGTAGCCTGCTGGGCCTGGGCGATCAGTAGTTCAACCGGAGAACAACATGAGTGGTGCGCAAAAAGCTAACGATCTGCTGGGGCAAATCCCCAAGTCAAAAGGCTTGCCGCCGGTTCATCTGTGGAACCCCGACTTCTGTGGCGACATCGACATGCGCATCGCCCGCGACGGCACCTGGTACTACCTGGGCACGCCGATCGGGCGCAAGCCGATGGTCAAGCTGTTCTCCACCATCATGCGCCGCGACGGTGACGATTATTTCCTGATCACCCCAGTGGAGAAGGTCGGGATCAAAGTGGATGACGCGCCTTTCGTGGCCGTGACCCTGGAGGTGCAAGGCGAGGGCGAGGCCCAGGTTTTGCGTTTCACCACCAACGTCGAGGAAGTCACCGAAGCCGGGCCAGAGCACCCTCTGCGAGTGGTCATCGACCCGCAGACCCAGGAACCAGCCCCTTATGTGCACGTACGGAGCAACCTCGAAGCCTTGATCCATCGCAACGTGTTCTACCAACTGGTCGAGCTCGCCGTCACCCGCGAACTCGACGGCCAGCGCTGGCTGGGGGTTTACAGCGGTGGCGAGTTTTTCCCCATCGGGCTCGAACCCTGAGCGTGACTGACACGAGCACCCTACGCCTCCTGCAATGTCTTGCTCGTGACCAGCCAGCGCCACAACAACCGCCCGACGGTGATCAACCAGTTCAACAGCGCCACGCCCAGCACCACCAGCAGCATCGCCGGCAGCCCTTGCTCGACGATGATCCTGCCCGCCAGCCAGGGAAAGCCGAATACCCCGACAAAATAGCCCAGGCTGAACAGCAGCAGGGCTTGAGGGGTGCTGCCGGGCGGCGCTTCGTTGGCGGCCAGGCCATTGATCACCGAGTAGGTCAGGCCGTAGCCGATGCCCAGCACCACGGCTGCCAGCAGGTAGCTGAAGGCATCGTCGACGACGAAGCCGAACATCAGCACCGACACCACCATCAACCCCGACAGCAGGCACGATGCCCAGTAAGGGTCGCGCTTGACCACGAAGCTGGCAATCAGCATGCGGCTGGTAATCGCCGCGCTCATGAACCCGAGAAAGAACAGCGAGTAATCCAGCGCACGCGCGGCGGCGTAGCTGGTCTGAAAGCTCGACAGCCCGCCGAAGACACAACCACCCAGGCCCACCATGATGATCGGGAACAGCGCCCTGGAGGACATCACCCGAACCGTCGCCGCCCAGGAAATACGCGATAGCGCGGCATTGCCCAGCTGATTGGGTCGTTGCGAAAGCACTGCACCCAGGCGCCAGAACAGCAGCGCACCGATCAGGCTGGCGAGGGCGGCAAGGAAAAACGCGCTGCTCAGTGGATAACCCAGGGCGCTGGCGGCGCGCCCCAGCAAGGGCCCGGACCCGATGCCGGTCATCATGCTGCCCGACAGCAGGGCGAAATACCTGGTCCGTTGTGCTGCGGGCACCAGCATGGCCACGATGATCGGCCCCAGGGTGTAGAACACGCCCCAGCCCAGGCCCAGGGTCAGGCCAAAAAACAGCAAGGCGCTGCCAAAGCCCGGCGTCAGGGCAAACCCCAGGCTGGCCAGCACCAGCAGGCCGCCGAACAGGGCAATCGAACGCGCGGCACCGAACAGGTCCGACAAATGCCCGGAAACCAGCACCGCGGCGAAGGTGCTGAGCATCGCCGCAGAAATCACGCTGCCGGCATCGTGCTCGTTACCGCCCCGTGAGCTGATCAGCAGGGACAGTAAAAAGGTCGAGCCGTAGGACAACGACAGCAGGTAGCTGGCGAGGCAGAACAGGCCAAACAGTTTTCCCGCAACGGCGGAGTCCGGAGTAGAGCGACGGGGCATGGCGATATCTCGTGACCGGTAGGTTTGTCGAACCCTTATCTACCACGGCCAGCCCGAGTGTTTGTTCTGTGGTTGGCGGTTTCAGGGTTAGCGAATGGCGGAGTAACCCCTAGGCAGCGCGAGTCCTTTGATCAGCACCAGCGTTGCCTGGAGAAAATTTGACAGTGCCATGTGACGAACGTCGATCGGCGACATAGTATGGCGTTTTCATTCGTTCTCAAGGGACGTCCATGTCGATCGAGATCCGCCCGGCCACACCCAGCGATGCCCCGCAAATTCTCGCCTTCATCACCGAGCTGGCGGATTACGAGCGCGCCCGCCATGAAGTCATCGCCAGTGTCGCCGATATCGAACGCAGCCTGTTCAGTGAAGGTGCCACCGCTCACGGCCTGATCTGTCTGCGCGATGGCCTGCCGATCGGATTTGCGGTGTTTTTCTTCAGCTATTCGACCTGGTTGGGCAGTAACTGCCTGTACCTTGAGGACCTGTACATCACGCCCGAGCAGCGCGGCGGTGGCGCAGGCAAGTACTTGCTGCGCCACCTGGCGAAGATTGCTTGCGCCAACGACTGCGGGCGTTTTGAATGGAGTGTGCTGGAGTGGAACACCCCAGCCATCGAGTTCTACAAATCCCTCGGCGCCCAGCCCCAGGAAGAGTGGGTGCGCTATCGCATGGACGGCAATGTCTTGCGTGATTTCGCCGAGGGGCGCTGAAGCTTTGCTCAGGCCTTGAGGGTCGCCATGTCGATGACAAAGCGATACTTCACATCACCGGCGATCATGCGCGCATAAGCCTCGTTGATCTGGCGGATATCGAGCATTTCGATGTCACAGGTGATCCCGTGTGCAGCGCAGAAATCCAGCACTTCCTGGGTTTCGGCAATGCCACCAATCAGCGAGCCAGCGAGGACCCGGCGGCTCATCACCAGTTTGCCGGCGTGGACCGGTGGATCGATGGGTTCAATCAAGCCCACCAGGATGTGCACGCCGTCAAAGCGCAGGGTGTCGAGGTAGGGGTTGAGGTCGTGCTGCACCGGGATGGTGTCGAGCAGGAAATCGAACTGTCCGGCCGCCGCTGCCATCTGCGCGGCATCGGTGCTGACGATCACGTGGTCGGCCCCCTGGCGACGCCCTTCTTCAGCCTTGCTCGCCGAGCGAGTGAACAGCGTCACTTCGGCGCCCATGGCCTTGGCGAACTTGATCCCCATGTGGCCCAGGCCTCCCATGCCAAGAATGCCGACCTTGTCGCCAGACTTCACGCCGTAGTGCTTGAGCGGCGAATAGGTGGTGATACCGGCGCAGAGGATCGGTGCGGCGCTGGCTGCGTCCAGTTGCGGCGGGATGCGCACCACAAAGTGTTGATTGACCACGATGCTGTCGGAGTAGCCGCCCATGGTGTTGCTGCCGTCGACCCGGTCCGGGGTGGCGTAGGTCATAGTCGGGCCTTCGCGGCAGTACTGCTCCAGGTCAGCCTGGCAGGCTTCGCAGTGGCGGCACGAGTCGACCATGCAGCCGACGCCGACCAGGTCGCCGACTTTATGTTGGCTGACGTCGGCGCCGATGGCTGTGACCCTGCCGACGATCTCGTGGCCCGGCATCAGCGGGTAAACGGCAATCCCCCATTCGTTGCGTGCCTGGTGGATGTCGGAGTGGCAGACGCCGCAGTAGAGGATCTCGATTGCGACGTCGTCAGCTCGTGGGCTACGACGTTGGAATTGCACGGGGGCGAGGGGAGTGGTGGCCGACTGGGCGGCGTAACCGATGGCGGTGTACATGATGAACCTCGCAAATACAGTGACAGGAGAGGCGGCGCATTCTGGGCGCCAAGGCGGTCAACGGCCATGGCGATTCCTCCGGGTGTCATGCCTAATCCTCCGGCATCGGCCTGCCAAGGCTCGCATTGGCGAGCAGACCTGCGATGATGCTTTCATCCCATTTTTGCGAAGTTTTTCCTATGTTGCTGACCCGTCATCTCGACGCCAATGCCAGCCTGGTGGCGCTGATCGAGCCGCTGGCCACCGGTGATGGCTTCACCCCGACCGCGTTGCCCGGCGTGCAGGTGCTGCGCGCCAGTTGCGACGTTGCCCGCGGCCCTCATATCTATGAGCCGAGCCTGATGATCATCGCCCAGGGCAGCAAACTGGCGTACCTGGGGCCGCGGACCATGGAGTATGGGGCCGGGCATTACCTGATCCAGGCATTGCCGGTGCCCTTCGAATGCGAAACCTATGCCTTGCCCAATGCCCCCTTGCTGGGGGTCTCGGTGGCGATTGACCGGGTGCTGCTGGGGGAGTTGGTGCTGGCCATGGGGCTGGCGCCAGGGCGGCCCGGTGCCGCACAGACACCCGAGTCGATGACCTCGGTGGTGCTCGATGACGGCATGCGCGGTTGTGTCGAGCGGTTGTTGTCGTGCCTGCACGATCCGCTGGAAGCTCGGATCATGGGGCCGGCGCGCCTGCGTGAATTGTTGTTCACCGCCCTGCGCGGGCCCCAGGCCGATGTGCTGCGGGCGCTGGTGGAGCAGCAGGGCCAGTTCGCCCGCGTCGCGGCGTCGATCAGCCATCTGCATGCGCACTACAACGAGCCGTTGAACGTCGAGACCCTGGCCAGCTGCGCCAACATGAGCGCCTCGACTTTTCATGAACACTTCAAGCGCAGTACTTTGTTGTCGCCGGTGCAGTACTTGAAGCGCCTGCGCCTGCTCAAGGCTCAGACTTTGCTGGTGGCCGAGGGCCTGGGCGTGGCGCAGGTGGCGCACCGGGTCGGTTATCAGAGCACGTCGCAGTTCAGTCGCGAGTACAAGCGCTACTTCGAGCGCAACCCGGGAGACGAGCGCGCCGCTTGACCCAGCCGTGCGCTGCTCGGCAGCTGCTACCAGAGCTTTATTGCAGGCAACAAAAAGGCCCCCATTCGGGAGCCTTGATGTTCAGGCATACGGCTTACATGTTCGGGTAAGTCGGTCCGCCCGCGCCTTCCGGCGTCACCCAGGTGATGTTCTGCGCAGGGTCCTTGATGTCACAGGTCTTGCAGTGCACGCAGTTCTGGGCGTTGATCTGGAAGCGTTTCTCGCCGTCTTCCTTGGTGATCACTTCATACACACCGGCCGGGCAGTAGCGCTGCGCAGGCTCGTCGTAGAGCGGCAGGTTCTTGCTGATCGGGATGCTCGCGTCGGTCAGCTTGAGGTGGCACGGCTGCTCTTCTTCGTGGTTGGTGCCGGAGATGAACACCGAGCTGAGCTTGTCGAAGCTGAGTTTGCCGTCGGGTTTCGGGTAGTCGATCTTCTTGCAGTCGGCCGCCAGCTTCAGGCACGCGTAGTCTGGCTTGGTGTCGTGCAGGGTGAACGGCAGCTTGCCGCCGAAGATGTTCTGGTCGAGCCAGTTGACCCCACCGCCGACGATCGCGCCGAACTTGTGGATCGCTGGACCGAAGTTGCGGCTGGCGAACAGTTCTTCGTACAGCCAGCTTTTCTTGAAGCTGTCGACATAGGCCGTCAGTTCGTCGCCGCCTTCGGATTCGGCGAACAGGCGATCAGCCACCGCTTCAGCCGCGAGCATGCCGGACTTCATCGCCGTATGGCTGCCTTTGATCTTGGCGAAGTTCAGGGTGCCCAGGTCGCAACCGATCAGCGCGCCGCCCTTGAAGACCATTTTCGGCAACGAGTTCAGGCCGCCTTTGCAGATTGCCCGGGCGCCGTAGCTGATGCGCTTGCCGCCTTCCAGGTATTGCTTGAGCACCGGGTGATGCTTGAGGCGCTGGAACTCGTCGAATGGCGACAGGTAGGTGTTGCTGTAGGACAGGTCGACGATCAGGCCCACGACCACCTGGTTGTTTTCCAGGTGATAGAGGAACGAGCCGCCGGTGTTCTCGGTGCCCATGATATCCAGCGGCCAGCCGGCGGTGTGGACCACCAGGCCAGGCTGGTGCTTGGCCGGGTCGATTTCCCAGATTTCCTTGAGGCCGATGCCGTAGTGCTGGGCGTCGGCATCGCTGTCCAGGTTGAAGCGCTTGATCAGTTGCTTGCCAATGTGGCCGCGGCAACCTTCGGCGAACAGCGTGTACTTGCCGCGCAGTTCCATGCCGGGGGTGTACAGGCCTTCTTTCGGATTACCTTCGCGATCGACGCCCAGGTCACCAGTGATGATCCCGCGGACCACGCCATTTTCGTCGAACAGGGCTTCCTGTGCGGCGAAGCCGGGGTAGATTTCCACGCCCAGGTTCTCGGCCTGCTGGGCGAGCCAGCGGCACAGGTTGCCCAGGGAGATGATGTAGTTGCCTTCGTTGTGCATGGTCTTGGGCACAAAGAAGTCAGGAACCTTGACGGACGCCTCGGGGTTGCGCAGCACATAGATGTCATCGCGCACGACCGGGGTGTTGAGCGGGGCGCCGAGCTCTTTCCAGTCCGGGAACAATTCGTTCAGGGCTCGAGGTTCGAACACCGCGCCGGACAGGATATGCGCACCGACTTCGGAGCCTTTTTCGACCACGCAGACGCTAATTTCCTTACCGGCTTCGGCGGCCTTCTGCTTCAATCGGCAGGCGGCGGAAAGACCAGCGGGGCCGGCACCGACGATGACCACGTCGAATTCCATGTATTCGCGTTCCACAGGTTATCTCCTACTCAAGGCTCAACAGTTTTTTTTCTAATTGGAGGTTTGGTGTAGCCTCGATCAATTGCTCTGCCCTGTGGGCAGGAGGACAATCGAGGGCCCACCTTTCTCTCTAGGTGGCGCATTATATCTACACCACTCTCAGCGTCCAATACAAACGTTTGTTTGAAATTGCTGGAAGCCAGATAAATCAAAGAAGCGCGGCTTATAACTGACCATTTTGCCGTATTGACCGGAATAGGCGTTCCGGTCAAGATACGGGCGGTTTTGCGCTCGCCGTAGGCTGACTGTTGGTTTCAAGAGCACCTCTAAAGACAGGGCGAAGGCAGTACAAGGTGATGCGCAATGTGGGTTCGCGGCGAAGTCTACACGCTGTGAAAACGAATGACTTGTCAGTCACCGCTGACGAACGGTCATTTGCCTCCTGAGCAGGATTACCCGATACACAGGCCGGCGTTTTTAGAGGTGCCCTTGTGCCCGATGAGCATCAACCGCCAGGTTCGCCTAGGCGACTTTCTTTTCACCGGAGAGTAACGAGGAATCCATGAAGGTTCTTGTAGCTGTCAAACGAGTGGTCGACTATAACGTCAAGGTCCGCGTCAAAGCGGATAACTCCGGCGTCGATCTCGCTAACGTCAAGATGTCGATGAACCCTTTCTGCGAAATCGCAGTGGAAGAAGCCGTACGCCTGAAAGAGAAAGGTGTTGCGACTGAAATCGTCGTCGTCTCCATCGGCCCGTCCACCGCTCAAGAGCAACTGCGCACCGCGCTGGCTCTGGGTGCCGACCGCGCCATCCTCGTCGAATCCGCCGAAGACCTGACTTCCCTGGCCGTTGCCAAGTTGTTGAAAGCTGTTGTCGACAAGGAACAGCCGCAGCTGGTGATCCTCGGTAAACAAGCGATCGACAGCGACAACAACCAGACTGGCCAGATGCTCGCTGCATTGAGCGGCTACGGTCAGGGCACCTTCGCTTCGAAAGTCGAAGTGTCTGGCGACAGCGTTGCCGTGACTCGTGAAATCGACGGCGGCGCGCAGACAGTTTCCCTGAAACTGCCAGCCATCGTCACCACCGACCTGCGTTTGAACGAGCCGCGTTATGCGTCCCTGCCAAACATCATGAAAGCCAAGAAGAAGCCGCTTGAAGTGCTGACTCCGGATGCTTTGGGCGTTTCCACTGCCTCCACCAACAAGACCCTGAAAGTCGAAGCGCCGGCTGCACGCAGCGCGGGTATCAAGGTCAAGTCGGTGGCTGAACTGGTCGAGAAACTGAAAAACGAAGCGAAGGTAATCTAATCATGACTATCTTGGTAATCGCTGAACACGACAACAAGGTTGTGGCCCCGGCCATCCTGAACACCGTGGCTGCCGCTGCGAAGATCGGTGGCGACATCCACGTCCTGGTCGCTGGCCAGAACGTTGGCGCGGTGGCTGAAGCCGCTGCGAAAATCGCTGGCGTGGCAAAAGTGTTGGTGGCCGACAACGCCGCCTACGCACACCAACTACCGGAAAACGTAGCGCCATTGGTTGCCGAGCTGGGCGCTGGCTACAGCCACATCCTGGCTGCCGCCACTTCCAACGGTAAAAACATCCTGCCGCGCGTTGCCGCGCAGCTGGACGTTGACCAGATCTCCGAGATCATCTCGGTAGAAAGCGCTGACACCTTCAAGCGCCCGATCTACGCCGGTAACGCGATCGCCACCGTGCAATCGAACGCCGCCGTAAAAGTGATCACCGTGCGTGCCACCGGTTTCGACCCGGTTGCAGCTGAAGGTGGTTCGGCTGCTGTTGAAGCGGTTGCTGCTGCTCACGATGCTGGCACCTCCAGCTTCGTTGGCGAAGAGCTGGCCAAATCCGATCGTCCGGAACTGACCGCTGCCAAGATCGTCGTTTCTGGCGGTCGCGGCATGCAGAACGGCGACAACTTCAAACACCTGTACGCCCTGGCCGATAAGCTGGGCGCTGCTGTCGGCGCTTCCCGTGCCGCGGTTGACGCAGGTTTTGTACCCAACGACATGCAGGTCGGCCAGACCGGCAAGATCGTTGCTCCACAGCTGTACATCGCCGTCGGTATTTCCGGCGCGATCCAGCACTTGGCCGGCATGAAAGACTCCAAAGTGATCGTTGCGATCAACAAGGACGAAGAAGCGCCGATCTTCCAGGTGGCTGATTACGGCTTGGTGGCGGACTTGTTCGAAGCCATCCCTGAGCTGGAGAAGCTGGTCTAATCCAGCGGCTTCACTTATAAAGAGCCCGGCCTTTTGGCTGGGCTTTTTTTTGTCCGCGAGTTGAGAGTGGAGACATACGCCATGGATTTGCGTCGCTTGAGCGGTTGGTCGATGTTCCTCGGCCTGACCCTATTGCCCCTTGTATCGAACGCTGCCGGCAAATGCGAACGCCTGGTGGTGACCGGCAGCCCCGATGCACCGCCCTATCTGTGGCAAGACCCGCAGGACCCCGTGCACCTGATCGGCGCCAATGCCGACTTGCTGCAGCAGGTGGCAGCGGAGTTGGGGCTCAAGGTCGAGTTGCGTTATGCCGGCAAGCGCTCCCAGGCGCTGGAGGAGGTGCGCAGCGGGCGCATCGACATGCTGGCGGACGCTCCGCTGGCGACCGGGCAACTGGAGGCGCTGGACTACATACACCCGGCGCTGACCAGCAATGACTACCTGGTATGGACCCGTAATGGTTCGACGCTGGACTACAGCGAGGCCAAGGATTTGAGTGGGCATCTTGGCGCGGTGTCGCAGCAGGCACGGCTGACCCAGGATTTCGCAGCGTTCGCGCAATCGCAACTGACCCTGGTCAGTACGCCGAACCTGACCCAGGCGTTTCAGAAATTGCTGCTGGGCGAAGTGGAGTTTGTGTTGGCGGGGCGGTACGCCGGGATGGCCATGACACAGACCCTGAGTATCGCCAACGACGTGCAGGCTTACGCCCAACCGGTGGATAAACCCGGGCTGTTTCTGGCTATTTCCCACAACTCGGCGTGCAACGATCCATGGTTGCGCGGACAGTTAGCCAAAAAGATGACAGAATTGCCCGCGTCCGGTCTGACTGAGGCCGTGCTACAGCGCAATCTGGAGCGCTGGAAAGCACAATTGAAACAGCCCGTCAGCACCCCAAAACAGTAGGGATTTTTAGTGACTATTCGACCTCTTTTCGCTGCCCTGGCCGTCACGGCTCTGGCGGGTTGTGCAGCCGATCCGGCGCCGAATGAACAAATGCGTTTGACCGGGCAGGCCCTGGAACAGGCGACCGCGGTGGGGGCCACCGCCGAGGAAGTGCCGGAGCTGAAGCTGGCAGAAGGTAAGTACACCCAGGCCAAGGCCGATATGGCCGACCAGTCATTCAAGGATGCCCGTGTGCAGGCCGAGCAGGCCGAACTGGATGCACGCCTGGCCGAGGCCAAGGTCCTGACGCTTAAAAGCCAGGAGCAACTGAACGTTCTCAACACCCGCATCGCGCGCTTGCGCAAGCAGTTGGGAGACGCCCAATGAAGCTTGCGAATGGCGTCCTCGGCGGCCTGCTGCTGGCCAGCCTGTACGGGTGTGCGGGCCAGCACAGCGATGTGGCATTGCAACAAGCCTATAACGACTTCCAGAAGGTCAAGGAAGACTCCAACGTATTGCGCATCGCGCCCAAGGACGTGATCCGGGCCGGTGAATCCTTGGCCCGGGCCGATCGCCTGTCCAGCTATTGGGGCAGTGGCGCCGATGTGCAGCACTATTCCTACCTGAGCCAGCGTTACAGTGAGATTGCCCGGCAACATAGCGAGAAAGTGCTCAACGAAGAGCGCGCAGCCAAGCTCGAGCTGGAGCGCCAACGCCTGCAACTGGCATTGCGCGAGGCCAAGTTGCTCAGCGTGCAGCAGCAGGGCAAATGGCTGGAAGAGCAGATCATCAGCCTGGCAACTACCCAGACCGATCGCGGGCTGGTGATGACCCTTGGCGATGTGCTGTTCGACACTGGTGAGGCGGAGCTCAAGAGTTCGGCCAATCGCACGGTGCTGAAAATTGTCCAGTTCCTGCAGCTCAACCCCAAGCGTGTCGTGCGCATCGAGGGTTACACCGACAGCACGGGCGGCAAACAGGAAAACCGCAAACTGTCCCGGGACCGCGCCCAGGCGGTGGCCGACATGCTGATGGACCTGGGTGTTGACGATAAACGTATTCAAGTCGAAGGTTATGGCGATGAATACCCGGTAGAGGCCAACGCTTCCGAGCGGGGCCGGGCGCAGAATCGCCGGGTGGAAATTGTGTTCTCCGACGAAAAAGGCCAGCTCGGCGCTGCCCGCTAAGGTCAGCGTTACTGGAAAGCCCGGCACCTGTAGAGGTGCCGGGTTTTTTTTGGCCTGCCAATCGGCGCACAAAACAGTACAGTTTTTACTGACACTGGGCTGTACGGTCGACTATTGTGGCAACTGTCCCCGTACACTTCTAAACTGTGCCGGTATAGTTCTCTACAAAAATAAAATGCCCGTGAAATCGAGTGCTGCGTCATGACCAATCTTTTGCTCTATCAACGTATCGCTCAGCAGCTGGCTGAGGATATCCGGCGCGGCGTGTATCAGCCTGGCGAGCGTGTGCCTTCGGTGCGCAAGATGAGCTCGCAGCTCAATGTCAGCCATGCGACGGTGCTCCAGGCCTATGCCAACCTGGAAGACCAGGGCCTGATTCGCGCACGTCCGCAGTCGGGTTACTACGTTCACCAGACCCCGGCCCTGACCGCGCCGACCCCGGATATCGCCCGGGTCGAGCGCCCGGGCCTCGTGACCCGCAGCAGCATCATCCAGCAAGTGTTGGTGGAGTCACGCCGCGAAGGGGTGTTCCCACTGGGCGCCGCTGTGCCCAGTGTCGACTATCTGCCGGTGCGGGCGCTGCATCAGCAACTGGCCAAGGTCACGCGTTTTCACAGTCCGCGGGCGTTCAGCTACATGTTCAGTCCCGGTTTCGAGCCCTTGCGCCGCCAGGTGGCGATTCGCATGCGCGACGCCGGGGTGGTGGTCGACCCATCCGAAGTAGTGATCACCCACGGTTGCGTCGACGCCCTGCAGATGTCCTTGCGCGTGCTGACCCGCCCCGGTGACCTGATTGCCGCAGAGTCGCCGACCTATTACGGCCTGTTGCAACTGGCCGATCTGCTCGGCCTCAAAGTCATCGAGATTCCCAGTGATCCGTCCACCGGCATGAGCCTGGAAGCCCTGCAACTGGCCGCCAACCAGTGGTCGATCAAGGCCCTGGTGCTGACCACCCGCCTGAGCAACCCCCTGGGTGGCACTATGCCGGAAGAGCGGCAGAAACAACTGCTGCGCCTGGCCTCGGACTTTGATATCCAGGTGGTTGAAGACGATATCTACGGCGAATTGATGTTCGAGCAGGGGCGCACCAAGTCCCTCAAGGCCTATGACCGCCTGGATCGGGTGATCTACTGCTCGAGTTTTTCCAAGACCCTGTCCCCCGGGGTGCGCATCGGCTGGATGATCGCCGGCAAGTACCAGCAGGAAATCCAGCGGCTGCAGACCTTCAGTACCCATTCGGCCTGCAGCGTCACGCAGATGGGCATCGCGGCCTACCTGGAGAACGGCGGTTACGATCGACACCTGCGCTACATTCGCCAGGAGTATCGCAAGAACCTCAGTGCGTTCCAGCTGGCAGTGCAGCAGTATTTCCCCGAAGGCACCCAGATGACCCGACCCACTGGCGGTTTCATCCTGTGGGTCAGTTTGCCGGGACGGGTCAATACCCAGGAACTGCACGTGCGGGCTTTGCAGCAGGGGATCAGCATCGCCCCAGGACTGATTTTCAGTAACACCGAGCAGTTCAACCACTGCATTCGCTTGAACTGCGGCATCCCCTGGAACCGTGAAGCCGAGCGAGCCTTGATGACACTGGGCATGCTCGCGACCCAGCTGTGTCAGGAAACCGCGAGCGGTTTTTGAGGCATCGCCGGGGCTGATCGAGATGGGCGCTTGTCAGCGCCCCTGCAACAGGCGAGCATATGGCCCTCTGCCGTTAGTGCTGTAGGGGTTATGAAAGCGATTTTTCCTGTTGGTCTGGTGTTGGTCTGCTTGCTGAGTGTGTTTAATTGGGGGAGCGCGATAGCGGCGACGACCCCGGATAAAGCGGTTTCCAGTACGTCAACGACTAAGGTGGCACCCACCACGCCGGTCAAAAAAGTCGCGCCCGTGAAAAAAACGGACGCTGCGAACAAACCCGTTGCGCACAAGCCACGCCCGCCGATTGCCTCGAAATCCAAGGCCGCCAGCGAAGTGGTGCGCACCACTGAGTTACCGTCCACCAATATCGACCTGAGCCTGCCTCCGGAAATGGTCCGCCAGTTGCAACCCATTGGCACTGTCCCGATCGTCAAGCGCGCACCTTTGCTGCCGCCACTGTTCGAGGAAAAACCCAAGGAAGAAAGCAAGTTCCAGCTTAACGGCCGGCTGATTTCCAACGAAATGCAATTGCAACTGCGCAACGAAGAGCGCCGGGAAATCGAAGGCGCGGCCCTGGAATTCCAGTTCAATCAGTAAAACCCGACGGCAGGTGTGACCTGGCGAGCTGACACTTTGTCGCAAGACTGATCAGTCACGCGTATTTGCGCGAAAAACCCCTGGGCGGCCAATTTCAAACGGCTGTTTAAGCGGGTACTCTAGTCCCCGTCATTCCACACTCCCGAGGAGCTTGTCGTCATGAAATGCCGAGAAGGCTGTGGCGCCTGCTGCATTGCCCCTTCCATCAGTACACCGATTCCCGGCATGCCCCATGGCAAGCCCGCGGGCGAACGTTGTGTGCAACTGTCTGTCGATAATCTGTGCAGTATCTTCGGCCAGCCCGAGCGTCCTGCCGTCTGTGGCGCGTTCCAGGCGGATATCGAGGTCTGCGGCAGCAGCCAGGAACAAGCCATCACGCTGATCGGCTGGTGGGAGCAAATGACCGCGGCGTAGTGTGTTCAACGAACGGAACTTCAACAATAAGGAACAAGACTATGGGTTCGCTGCATCGTATCGCTGTGCTGTGTGGGTTGAGCGCTGTTCTGGCCTCCACCGTGGTTCAGGCCGAAGACTGGAAAGTTGCCAAGAACGAAGACGGGATCAAGATCTCCCTGAGTGAAGTGCCGGGCTCCGACTACAAGTCCTATCAGGGCGTTACCCTGATGAAGACCACTGTTGCCAAGCTGCGGGCGCTGCAGGAAGACGTGGCCGGGGCCTGTGCCTGGATCCACGAGTGCAAGAGCCAGAAACTGCTCAAGCACGAAGGTGACCAGAGTTGGACCTACACCCAGTTCAATACCCCTTGGCCGGTGACTGCGCGTGACTCGGTGCTGCATATCACCACCGTCGATGGCGCCGATGGCAGCCTGACCCGCAACCTGGAAGGCGTGCCGAAATACATTCCGGAGGAAAAGGGTTTTGTCCGGGTAACCGAGGTCAAGGGCTTCTGGAAGTTCGTGCCCAAGGGCGATCAGGTCGAAGTGACCTATCAAGTGCACACAGAGCCAGGTGGTAGCGTGCCGGCGATGGTCGCCAACAAGTTTGTGGTCGATGCACCTTTCGAGACCCTCAAGGCCCTCAAGGAACGTGTCGAGAAGTAAGCACGCCTGTTCCAGGCCATCGGAACAACAGGGTTGGTGATAGCAACCCTGTTGCCAGGGCAGTTCTTCGAGGGGCAGGGAACGAATGCCCGGCGACCCGGGTCGAGATGGAAGTAAGCCCATCTACGGGTTTTATCGAGGAGGCACCGATGCAAAAGTGGGAAATCACCTTTGTGGATGATCATGGTGTGCAAAGCGTCGAACGCTTCGACTGCGAGCACCAACCTGACATGGAAAAGGCCGCGCAACTGATTCGCGCCAAACTTCTCCCGGTTCCGGCCGAGCTGGATCTCAATGACCTGGAAGGTCGCACCGACGACCCGACGCTCAAGAGCCTCAAAGATCAGAACAGCATTCAAATCCTCAGCATCTCCCCGATTCCATAATCCCTTCTGTAACCAGGCCTTGGCACGCGCTCCGAGTTGGAGCTACTCTGCAAGCGAGATCAGCGAATGGATCGCTAAGGTCTGGTCTTGTCAGCTACATGCTTGTGTCCCGGCGGCAATCTGATTGCCGTAGCGCCTGCACCATTCGGTTGCCGGCGCGTGGAGTACGGAAAGTCTATCCATTGGAAGTAGGAGGACGTTTCATGAGCACAGCCTATCAAGAAGACATCAGCAGCAGCGTGCTGCGCCGCATGAAAGAAGGCGGTTTTGATTTTTCACGGTTCCATCCCATCGAGTTCTACGCCATTTTCCCCGACGAGGAGGGGGCACGCAGGGCGGCAGGACAATTTCGCGGTGAATCCTTGAATGCACAGATCAGTGTGCGCGACGACGGTGCCTGGTACCTGGAACTGAGCAAGGTGATGTACGCCACCTACGGCGGCATTGGCGATTTTGAACAGGACTTCGAGGCGGTGGTCGAGCCTTTGGGGGGAATCATCGAAGGTTGGGGCGTCAAGCAGGAGGTACGAGGGCAACTCGCATAACACTATGAATAGCGACAACACTCAGCGACGGCTGACCCTTTGGGTCGGCCGTTTTCATTTGGGCTGGGGCAAACGCCAGGCAAAAAAAAGCCACCTGAGCAGGTGGCCAAAAGGGAAGAGGGGTAGCCAGCAAGCGAGCGGTGCCGCTTGCTGCGTGATGGGCCAATTATCCGCGTGCCTGGGCGGGCAGTGAAATGAACTATGGCTATGCTGCTAATAGCCATAAGCATTGCTTCGCAATGAAGCGCGGGCGATCAGGTGGGGGCGTTTGCTGCACGGGATTGGTGCGAAGCCTTCGGGGTGGAAATCCAACTGATTGATACTAAAGGGTTTATGCCGCTGGCACGGGCCTTGCGATGCCAAGGTGTCCGGGTGACAAGGAGTACGGCATGATCCGCACCTATTTTGATGAGATGTACGATGCCAGCGGCCAGGTCCGCGCGCATTATCGAGAATTCGCCCGTTGGCTGGCCCAAACGCCTGACGAGCTGCTGGCTCAACGCCGACGCGAGGCCGATCTGTTGTTTCATCGCGCCGGGATTACCTTCACTCTCTATGGCGACGAGCAGGGCACCGAGCGCCTGATTCCCTTCGACACCATTCCGCGCAGCATCCCCGCCAGCGAGTGGCGGATTGTCGAGCGTGGCTGCATCCAGCGGGTCAAGGCGCTGAACATGTTCCTCGCCGACCTCTATCACGAACAACGCATTATCAAGGCAGGCATCATCCCGGCCGAGCAGGTGCTGGCCAACGAACAGTACCAACTGGCCATGCAGGGCCTGGACCTGCACCGCGACATCTACTCGCACATCTCCGGGGTCGACCTGGTGCGCGATGGCGACGGCAGCTACTACGTGCTGGAAGACAACCTGCGCACCCCCAGCGGTGTGAGCTACATGCTCGAAGACCGCAAGATGATGATGCGCCTGTTCCCTGAGCTGTTCGCGGCCCAGCGTATTGCGCCCATCGACCACTACCCGAACCTGCTGCTCGACACCCTGAAAAGCTCCAGCCCCATCGATAACCCGAGCGT
The DNA here is from genome assembly GCF_900187635.1 of Pseudomonas sp. Irchel 3H3. Classification (NCBI taxonomy): domain Bacteria; kingdom Pseudomonadati; phylum Pseudomonadota; class Gammaproteobacteria; order Pseudomonadales; family Pseudomonadaceae; genus Pseudomonas; species Pseudomonas sp. Irchel 3H3. The sequence goes on from NZ_FYEC01000007.1 coordinate 109,236, forward strand.
GGTGGTGCTGACCCCGGGACGCTTCAACAGTGCGTTTTTCGAGCACGCCTTCCTGGCCCGGGAAATGGGCGTGGAACTGGTGGAAGGCGCGGACCTGTTCGTGCGTGACGACAAAGTCTTCATGCGCACCACCGATGGCCCCAAGGCCGTCGATGTGATCTACCGGCGGCTCGACGACGCCTTCCTCGATCCGCTGGCATTCAACCCGGACTCGATGCTCGGGGTTCCCGGCCTGCTGGCGTCCTATCGCAGCGGCAATGTGGTGTTGGCCAACGCCATCGGCACGGGTGTGGCGGATGACAAGTCGGTGTATCCGTTCGTCACCGAGATGATCCGTTTCTACCTCGATGAGGAGCCGATCCTGAAAAACGTGCCGACCTGGCAGTGTCGCAACCCGGCGGAACTGTCCCACGTGCTGGCCAACCTGCCCGAGCTGGTGGTCAAGGAAACCCAGGGTTCCGGCGGCTACGGCATGTTGGTCGGACCGGCAGCGACGGCGGCCGAGATCGAACAGTTCCGCGCACGGATCAAGGCCAAGCCCCATGCCTATATCGCCCAGCCGACGTTGTCCCTGTCGACCTGTCCGACCTTCGTCGAGAACGGCATCGCCCCGCGGCATATCGATCTGCGCCCGTTCGTCTTGTCGGGCCGTGAAACCCGGGTGGTGCCTGGGGGCCTGACCCGCGTCGCCCTGCGCGAGGGCTCTTTGGTGGTCAACTCCTCCCAGGGTGGCGGTACCAAGGACACCTGGGTTGTCGAGGATTAAAGGAAGCTTGCCATGTTGAGTAGAACTGCCTCGGATCTGTACTGGATGTCGCGCTACCTGGAGCGGGCGGAAAACCTCGCGCGGATGCTCGACATCAGTTATTCGCTGTCGTTGATGCCGCAGGACGGCCGCGGCGATGGCTTGCATGAACTGGCGATGCCCTTGTTGATCACCGGCACGCTGGACGACTACCTGGAGCGCCATGGCGCGTTGCACGCCGAGCGTTTGCTGCACTTCTTCGCCCTGGACGCCGCCAACCCGGCCAGCATCTATAGCTGTCTCGGGGCCGCGCGGGCCAGCGCCCATGCGGTGCGTGGGCGGATTACCGCCGACATGTGGGAAAACATCAACGCCACCTGGCTGGAAATTCGCGGGATAGCCGAACAGGGCCTTGGGCGTTATGGCATGAGCCGGTTCTGCGAGTGGATCAAGGAACGTTCCCACCTGTTCCGCGGGGCTTCCTACGGCACCATCATGCGCAATGATGCGTTTCGCTTCATTCGCCTGGGCACCTTCATCGAGCGGGCCGACAACACCTTGCGCCTGCTGGATGCGCGCTACGAAATGGCCGGCGATCAGGGCGAGGCGGTCAGCGATGGCACCGCCCACGCCTACTACCAGTGGAGTGCGTTGCTGCGGGCCTTGTCGTCATTCGAGGCCTACACCGAAATCTATCGTGACGCGCCCGGCGCCCAGCAGGTCGCCGAGTTGTTGTTGCTGCGAGCCGATGTCCCCCGTTCGTTGCGCGCCTGCACCGAGGAAATCGACCAGATCCTTGCCCAGTTACCAGGCGCCAACGGCCGTCCAGCCCAGCGCCTGGCGGCGGAAATGGACGCGCGCCTGCGCTACACCGGCATCCAGGAAATCCTCGACGAAGGCCTGCATGCCTGGTTGACCGAGTTCATCCCGCTGGTACGCCAGTTGGGCAATGCCATACACAGTTCCTACCTGGAGGCTGCATGAGACTTTCCATTAGCCACGAGACCACCTATCACTACGAGGACCAGGTGCGGGCGAGCATTCAGTATGTGCGGTTGACCCCCCACGACAGCGAGCGCCAGCACGTGCTCAGCTGGCAACTGGAGTTACCGCGACCGGTGCGTGCGCAGCTCGACCCGTTCGGCAACATCCTGCATGTGCTGACCCTGGACGAGCCCCACGAAGCCATCATCATCGGGGCGCGCGGGCAGGTGGACATCGATGAGTTGCGCGAGGCCGAACACGAGAGCCAATCGGCCCTGCCATTCCTGCGCTTCACCCGCCTGACCGAGGCCGACGAGGCCCTGCAGGCCTTTGCGACACAACAGTGTCGGCAACGGCGCGACCGCAGCGCGTTGATCGACCTGATGCATGGCCTGAACCAGTACATCACCTACACCCCAGGCGCCACCGAAGTGCAAACCAGCGCCGCGCAAGCCTTCGCCGGCCGTGCCGGGGTCTGTCAGGACCATGCCCACACCTTCATCGCCTGTGCCCGCAGCCTGGGGATCCCGGCGCGTTATGTGTCGGGCTACCTGTACAGCGAAAGCAGCGAACACCTGGCCAGCCATGCCTGGGCCGAAGCCTGGCTGGACGACGCCTGGTACAGCTTTGACGTGACCAACCAACTGGCCCGTCCCGAGCGCCACCTGAAGCTGGCAGTGGGCCTGGACTACCTCGACGCCTGCCCGGTACGCGGCATGCGCCGCGGTGGCGGTTTTGAACAGATGCACGCCAAGGTCTTCGTCTCGCCGCTGCCGGCGCCGGTGATGTCGGTGCAACAGCAGTAGGCGGCGTGCCTGCATCGCGAGCAGGGCTCTTGCGGTGATCAACAGACCTTGTGGGAGACATCCGCGCGCGCTCCGCCTGCTCGCGATGGGGCCACCCGTCAGGGTTTCACCTTGCGCCCCGCCATATGCCGCAAGTACGCCACCAACTGTGCCAACTCTTCATCCTTCAACACCGCCTGGGAGAACCCCGGCATCTTCGCCTGGGGCCATTGGCGCAGGCTTTGCGGGTCGCGGATGTAGCGTTCGAGAAACTGCGCGCCAAAATATTCGGTAGGGCTGTAGGGGATGTTCAGGTCCGGTCCGAACTGCGCGTCACCCGCGCCGTTGAGGCGATGACAGGCCAGGCAGTTTTTCTGGAACAGGGCAAAGCCCAGGTTGATCGGGTCACGGGTGGGGAGGGCAGGGTCCGGCAGCAGGGCCGGGAAACGCTCGGCGACGGCGGCCAGGCGCTTGATGCTGGCGACCTGGAACGGCCATTGCTCAGGGCTGATCCCCGCGGCCTGGGGGTGAGTCCAGACCAGGTAGAACGGACCCGCGCTGGGTTTGCCAGGCGCCAGTGCCGGCCACGGATGCGCCGGGTCTTCAATGGCCAGCCAGGCCTGGGCGCCCTGTGTCGCGAGCAAGGGGGCCGCCGCCAGCTCTGCGGCGAAACCATCCAGGGCCACGGCCTGCAGGTGATGGTCGGCCTTGACGCCCGTCAGCAGCGCTGCCAGTGGCACCGCTCGGTAGTCCATGTCGCGTTTGTAGGAAACGTCGTCAGCAACACGGATGGTCTGTGCCAACGGATGGTGCAGCAGCTCCTCGGTCTGCCAGGTGCGGCTGTCGGCACCCAGGTCGAGCACCAGTTGTGCGGCATGCAAGGGCGTGCCGAGGAGCAAGGCTGCAAGCAGAATCAAAGCTTTCACGTGATAGCCATCCGGTCGTGGTCATGCCGCCAAGGTTGGCACAAGCACACGAGGGCGAACAGTAAGGTGTCGCAACACTTGGCGTTGGATCAGCCAATCACCTTGGTCAGGTTCGGCAGAATCAACAGCAGGGTGGTGGCGAAGAGAATGAGCCCGGCTTGACGCACTTTCGATTGTTTGAACATGGCTGACCGCCTTTTTTGTTATTTCCTGAGCGTCGAATGCTTGCCTGCAAATCTCCATCGGCAAAGCGCTGTAGGGTCCAGCTACCGGGTGCCTCGGCAAAACCCGACGACAACCTCGTAAGCTTTACCTTAGGGGCCACGCGGGCTGTGGCTTAGATCCATTTCATATCAGCTAAGCGCAAATGGCATCTAAAAAGGCATGAGGCCTATTGCCATCTGCGTGGTCGCCCTTTTGCTAGACAGTTCGCTGACCTGAAACGGTTAACCCAATTGCTGTCGACCGTTCGTCTGAGCATGAGCGTCAAGGCCATTGAGCGTATCGGTCATTGAATCCCTCACCCGTCGGCCTAAGGTGGACACTCATTGATCTTTTACCTGCCCGCCAGTACGAGGATGTCATGACCCAAGCTTTGATTTTCGATGCGATACGCACGCCCCGTGGTCGTGGCAAGGCCGATGGTGCCTTGCACAGCGTCAAGCCGGTGAACCTGCTGGCGGGCCTGCTGGGGGCGCTGCAACAACGTAGCCAGCTCGATACCAGCCAGGTTGATGACATCGTGCTCGGGTGTGTGACGCCGGTCGGCGACCAGGGCGCCGACATCGCCAAGACGGCCGCCCTGGTAGCCGATTGGGATGTCAGCGTCGCTGGCGTGCAGATCAATCGCTTCTGCGCCTCGGGTCTGGAGGCGGTGAACCTGGGGGCCATGAAAGTGCGCTCCGGGTTCGAGGACCTGGTGGTGGTCGGTGGTGTCGAGTCGATGTCGCGCGTGCCGATGGGCAGCGATGGCGGCGCCTGGGCGCTGGACCCGCAAACCAACCTGCACACTCACTTCACGCCACAGGGCGTGGGCGCCGACCTGATTGCCACGCTCGAAGGCTTCAGTCGCGAGGATGTCGACACGTTCGCCTTGCAGTCACAACTCAAGGCCGCCCGGGCGCGCGCAGCGGGGGCGTTCAACAAGTCGCTGATACCGGTGCAGGACCAGAATGGCATCGTGCTGCTCGAGCAGGATGAATTCATCCGTGCCGACACCACCCTTGAAGGCCTGGGCAAACTCAAGCCGAGCTTCGAGATGATCGGGCAGATGGGCTTCGACGCGACTGCGTTGCGGGTCTACAGCCATGTCGAGCGGATCCGTCACGTGCACACCCCGGGCAACAGTTCCGGCATCGTCGACGGGGCGGCGCTGATGCTGATCGGCTCCGAAGCCAAGGGCAAGGCGCTGGGCCTGCAGCCACGGGCACGGATCGTCGCCACCGCAGTCACCAGCACCGACCCGACCATCATGCTCACCGGCCCCGCACCGGCGACCCGCAAGGCCCTGGCCAAGGCCGGGTTGCGGGTCGAAGACATCGATCTGTTCGAGGTCAACGAAGCGTTTGCCTCGGTGGTGCTCAAGTTCATCAAGGACATGGCCATCGATCCGGGGAGGGTCAACGTCAATGGCGGCTCGATTGCCATGGGGCATCCGCTGGGCGCTACCGGCTGCGCGATTCTCGGCACCTTGCTTGATGAGCTGGAAGCGCGCCAGCAGCGTTATGGCCTGGCCACGCTCTGTGTCGGTGGCGGCATGGGTATCGCCACCATCATCGAACGCCTCTGAGCCCCCTGACTTCAAGGAAACATGTTCATGACTGATGCCATTCGTTACGAAAAAGGTCAGGACCAGATCGTGGTCCTGACCATCGATATGCCGGGCCAGAGCGCCAACACCATGAATGCGCTGTACCGCGAGGCCATGGCTGGCTGTGTCGCGCGGCTGCTCGCCGAGCAGGACAGCATCGCCGGGGTAATCATCACCTCGGCCAAGAAGACCTTTTTTGCCGGCGGCGACCTCAATGAATTGATCAAGGTCGGCAAACCCGAGGCCAAGGCGTTCTATGCCATGGTCCTGGAACTCAAAAGCCAGCTGCGCAGCCTGGAGACCCTGGGTAAACCAGTGGTCGCGGCGATCAATGGCGCGGCGCTGGGCGGTGGCTGGGAAATCTGCCTGGCCTGCCATTACCGTGTCGCCCTGGACCACAGTGCGGTGCAGATCGGCCTGCCAGAAGTCACCCTCGGCCTGTTGCCGGGCGGTGGCGGAGTGGTGCGCATGGTGCGCCTGCTGGGCCTGGAGAAAGCCCTGCCATACCTGCTCGAAGGCAAGAAAGTCCGCGCCCAGCAAGCATTGCAGGCCGGGCTGATCGATGAGTTGGCGCTGGATCACGCTGACATGCTGGCCAAGGCCCGCGCCTGGATCCTGGCCAATCCGGCGGCGGTGCAGCGCTGGGACGTCAAGGGTTACCAGATCCCCGGTGGCACGCCGGCCCATCCCAAGGTCGCGCAGATGCTGGCCATCGCCCCGTCGATTCTGCGCAGCAAGACCCAGGGTTGCCTGCCGGCACCGGAGAAAATCCTCTGCGCGGCCGTCGAGGGCGCCCAGGTGGATTTCGCTACGGCACAGTTGATCGAAACCCGTTACTTCACCGAGCTCACCACCGGCCAGGTGGCGAAGAACATGATTGGTACCTTCTGGTTCCAGCTCAATCAGATCAATGCCGGCGGTTCGCGGCCGGCGGGTTTTGCGCCGTACCAGACACGCAAGGTCGGGGTGCTCGGTGCGGGCATGATGGGCGCCGGCATTGCCTACGTCAGCGCGGTGGCGGGCATCGAGGTGGTGCTCAAGGACATCAACCTGGCGGCAGCCGAGAAGGGCAAGGCTCATTCGGCGACATTGCTCGAGCAGAAAGTCGCCCGCGGCCAGTTGAGCGCCGAGCAGCGCGACGCCACGCTGGCACGGATCACGCCCACCGAGCAGGATGCCGACCTGGCCGGTTGCGACCTGGTAATCGAAGCGGTGTTCGAAGACCGCGAACTCAAGGCCCGAGTTTCGGCGGCCGCCCAGGCAGTGGTCGGTGCCGACGCGGTGATCGCCTCCAACACCTCGACCCTGCCCATCGGCGGCCTGGCCCGGGCAGTGCCGGACCAGGGTAAATTCATTGGCCTGCACTTCTTCAGCCCGGTGGAAAAAATGCCCCTGGTGGAAATCATCAAGGGTGCTCACACCAGCGATGAAACCCTGGCCCGAGGCTTCGATTTTGTCCTGCAAATCAACAAGACCCCGATTGTGGTCAACGACAGCCGGGGGTTCTTCACTTCGCGGGTATTTGGCACCTTCACCAACGAAGGCATTGCCATGCTCGGCGAGGGTATCGCCGCGCCCATGATCGAAACCGAGGCCCGCAAGGCCGGGATGCCGATTGGCCCCCTGGCGATCTCCGACGAGGTCTCCCTGAGCCTGATGAGCCACATTCGCCAGCAGACCGCCAAGGACCTGCAAGCCGAAGGCAAGCCATTGCCAGAGCATCCGGCGTTTGCCGTGATCGATCTGTTGCTCAATGAGTACAAGCGGGCGGGCAAGGCTGCTGGCGGTGGTTTCTACGACTACCCGGCCGGCGCGCCAAAACATCTGTGGGCGCAATTGAAAACCCGCTTCGAGCAGACGGATGGGCAGATTTCGCCACAGGATGTGCGCGATCGCCTGTTGTTCGTGCAGGCCATCGAGACCGTGCGCTGTGTGGAAGAGGGCGTGTTGATGTCGACGGCCGACGCCAACATCGGTTCGATCTTCGGTATCGGCTTTGCCCCGTGGACGGGCGGGGCACTGCAGTTCATCAACCAGTATGGGCTCAAGGATTTTGTCGCCCGTGCTCGCTACCTGGCCGAGCAGTACGGTGAGCGCTTTGCGCCGCCGGCGCTGTTGCTGGAAAAAGCAGCCAAGGGCGAGCTGTTCTGAGGCGGTGAGGGCGCATCTCGGGGCTTGCCTTGCCAGGGTGTTTCAAGGCAGGCTCTGGGGTGTCAATTATTCCCATCATCGTGTCAGGTATTTTTTATGTCGCTACGCATCTGCATTCTGGAAACCGACATCCTGCGTCCAGAACTGGTCGATCAATACCAGGGTTACGGGCAGATGTTCCAGCGCCTGTTTTCCCAGCAACCGATCGCCGCCGAGTTCACCGTGTACAACGTAATGCAGGGCGAGTATCCGAGCGACGACCTGACATTCGACGCCTACCTTGTCACCGGCAGCAAGGCCGATTCGTTCGGCACCGACCCCTGGATCGAAACCCTCAGGACTTATCTGCTGGCGCGCTATGAGCGCGGCGACAAGCTGCTGGGCGTGTGCTTCGGCCATCAACTGCTGGCACTGTTGCTGGGTGGCAAGAGCGAGCGTGCGAGCCAGGGTTGGGGCGTGGGTATCCATAACTACAAAATGGCGGCCAAGGCCCCCTGGATGAGCCCGGTGCGCGAGGAGCTGACGCTGCTGATCAGCCACCAGGACCAGGTCACCGCGCTGCCGGAGAACGCCACGGTGATTGCTTCCAGCGATTTCTGCCCCTTTGCGGCGTATCACATCAACGATCAGGTGTTGTGTTTCCAGGGGCATCCCGAGTTCATCCACGACTACTCGCGGGCGTTGCTGGACATTCGCCAGCAGTTTCTCGGCGAACAGATCTACCAGCAAGGCGTTGCCAGCCTGGACCAGGACCACCATGGCAGCACCGTGGCCGAGTGGATGATGCGGTTTGTCGCGCACAAGCCTGACGCCCAGGCGTCCTGAGTACGACGTTAGTGCGGGGGTGGTTTAGTCCCACCCTCAGCCTGAATCGGTACTGAACGGCTGGGGAATCGCCCCGCATAATCGGCCATCAAGGTTTACCCTGCGCAACGCGAGGCGTAAGCTGCGCGCGTTTTCAACCTTTACGGAGACCCACAGTGGGTACTTGTTCGAGCGACAGTCGTCGGCCGGTTACGCTAACCGGCACCTTCTCGGCAAGATAACGCGCAGCCCGCTTGTGCCGTTGTCTCGCCGATAAACAGCGAGCAGCGGTTTCCTCCGGTCAAGGCCAGTCCTGGCCGACGTGTGACACCCCTCTCATCGACACTGAACAGCCTGTGTTGGCCACCTTGGGTGGACCAGACCCGCTGTCGACACGCCAGTCTTTTGCCCGGCGCGTCACCCCTGTCCCGGTTGGTTTGCGGGGCAGCGCTCGGTCGTACCGGCTTGAGGGTCTTCCTGCACTTGGCAACCCAGTCAGGAAATCTACCTATGCAAGCACTCAACAACATCAATCTCGACTCACTGGTCGACACCTTGGTCAGCCTCAGCGCCGCCTTCATCCTGGGTGGGCTGATCGGCTTCGAGCGCCAGTACCGCCAACGCACGGCGGGCCTGCGCACCAACGTACTGGTGGCCGTTGGCGCGGCGATATTTGTCGACATGGCCAACCGCCTGGCCGGCGCCGAGGGGGCCGTGCGGGTGGTGGCCTATGTGGTTTCCGGGATCGGCTTTCTCGGCGCCGGGGTGATCATGCGCGAGGAGGGCAATGTCCGCGGCCTGAATACCGCCGCTACCCTCTGGGCCTCGGCGGCAGTCGGCGCCTGTGCCGGCGCTGACCTGGTGCTCGAGGCGCTGCTGGGCACCTTGTTCGTGTTGGCGGCGAACACTTTGCTACGGCCGATCGTCAATAACATCAACCGCCAGCCGCTGGATGTGGTCTCGGCCGAAGTGACCAATATCGTCTATGTCATCGCCCAACGCTCTCGGCAAAAAGCCGTGTTGGCCCTGCTCGAAGCTGAGCTGGAACGCAGCAACTACCCGGCCAGCGACGTCGACGTGCACGCCTTTGGCAGCGATGAAGTGGAGATCGAAGCGACCCTGGCCACCACCTCGGTGGACGGCGACGAACTGGACGCCCTGGTGGCGCGCTTGAGCCTGTCGCCGCTGGTGCAACAAGCCTTCTGGAGCCCGAGCACCACCGAGTGATGGCGCCACCGCGTGCACTGGGCGGGGAATGTTGCGGCCAGACGGGATATCATGGCGTTTTGCTTGGTCTGCAGGGGTCCCCATGTACAAGGCACTGATCGTGGACGATCACCCGTTCATTCGGTCTTCAGTGAGGGTGCTGCTGGAGCAGGAACAATTTGCCGTGGTGGCCGAGGCGGGCAACGGTGCCGATGCCGTGCAACTGGCGCGCGAGCACGTGCCCGACCTGGTGTTGCTGGACATCGCCATGCCCAAGCTGGACGGCCTGGAGGTCATCAGCCGGATCAGCGCCCTGCGCCTGCCGATCAGAATCCTGGTGCTGACCTCCCAGGCCCCGCAGTTCTATGCCATGCGCTGCATGAAGGCCGGTGCTGCCGGCTACCTGTGCAAGACCGATGACGTCGGCGAACTGCGCAAGGCCATCGCCGCGGTGATGCACGGCTACACGTTTTTCCCCAACCTGGCCGACAGCTCGGTACGCCGCAGCGACGGCCAGACCAGCGAACTGGAGCTGATCCAGAGCCTGACCGACCGGGAACTGAGCATCCTCCAGCAACTGTCCAACGGCTTGAGCAACAAGCAGATCGCCGAGGCAATGCTGCTGAGCAGCAAGACCGTGAGCACCTACAAGACCCGCCTGATCGAGAAGCTCAACGTCAAGTCGGTGGTGTACCTGGCGGACTTCGCCAAACGTAACAACCTGCTGTAGATGAGGTCCATGGGAAGGTACCTGGGCGCGCTCGGCGTCGTGCTCCTGTCGCTCGCGAGCAGTCTGCTGGCGGCCGAGCCCTTGACCTACAAACTGCTGGGACGCTCCACGGTCGAGGGTTACCAGGTCGAACTCGACGACAGCGACCGGCAGTGGTTGCACAAGCAGGGCACGCTGGTGCTCGGGGCATCGGAGCCTGAGTACCCACCGTTCGGAATCACCAGCAATGGCCGCGATTATGAAGGCATCACCGCCGACTATGCGTACCTGCTCGGGCAATTGCTGGGAGTCGAGGTCAAGGTCCGCAGCTACGGCTCGCGGGGCGAAGTGATCGCGGCACTCAAGGCGCGCCAGATCGATTTTCTTGGCACCTCCAACGGCTTCGAGGTCGCCGACCCGCAGGTGGTGCTGTCCAACGCCTATGCCGATGACCAGCCGACCCTGGTCAGCCGGATCGATGCTCCCCGGGAAGTCACCCCGGACCTGGCGGGCAAGCGCCTGGCCATGGTCTATTACTACCTGCCTCCCGACCAGGTGCAGGCCTTCTACCCCAAGGCGCAGTTGCAGCTGTACCCCTCGACCCTGAGTGCGATAGGCGCGGTCGCGTTTGGCCAGGCGGATGTCTACATCGGCGACGCCATCGGCGCCAACTACCTGATTCTGAAAAACTACCTGAACAACGTGCAGTTGGTCGATTTCTCGCGCATGGAGGTCAACGATTTTTCCTTCGCCCTGGCCCGGAACAACCCGCGTTTGCTACGCCTGATCAATGCCGCATTGGCCGCCATACCCGCGGAAGAACGGCAGACCATCCTGCGGCGTTGGAATGCCGGCAGCGCCAGTCTCTCGGGGAAAAATCGCGTGCAATTCACGGCCAGCGAACAGCGCTGGATGGACGCTCATCCCCGGGTGCGGGTGGCCGTCGACAGCAGCTTTGTACCGCTGTCGTTCTACAGCAGCGAGGGTGAGTTTCGTGGGGTAACGGCTGATCTGCTGGCCAAGATCAGCCTGCGCAGCGGCTTGAAATTCGACATTCAACGAGGCTTTGCCGTGCCTGAGCTGGTCCAGCGGATCGAATCGGGCCAGGCCGATCTGCTGGTGTCCCTGACCGCGAGTGCCGAGCGAGAGGGCAAGCTGCGCTTCACCCGTCCTTATCTCAATACCCCCTACGTGCTGGTCAGCCGCACGACCGACAACGCGGCGGCGACCCTGGATGAACTGGATGGTCGGCGCTTGGTCCTGACCCAGGGCAGCGCCGTCAAGGACATGATCGCCGCGCGTTATCCGGGCATTCAGCTGCTCGAGGCAGACAACGCCCTGAAGGCCATGGCGATGGTGGCCAGCGGCGAAGTGGATGCTGCGGTCAGTGCGTTGATTACCGCGCGCTATATGATTTCCTGGCAGTACCGCGACCAATTGCAGATCACCAGTACCGTCGGCACGTCTGCGGCTTATATGGCCTTTGCCACCGGGCGCGAGGCGCGGGAGCTGCATTCGATCCTGGACAAGACCATGTTCAGCATCCCCCCGGAAGAAATGGACGAACTGACCAATCGCTGGCGCAGCGAGGTGGTGGTCGATGACAGTTACTGGCTGCGCTACCGTTCGACGATCATCCAGGGTTTTGCCATTGCCGGCCTGCTGTTGGTGGTGGCGCTGGTGTGGATCGGTTACCTGCGTCGCCTGATTCACAAACGCGAGCAGGCCGAACAGGCGCTCGGCGATCAACTGGAGTTCATGCGCGTGTTGATCGACGGTACGCCGCACCCGATCTATGTGCGCGATCGCCAGGGCTGCCTGATGGTCTGTAACAACGCCTATTTGCAGGTGTTCGGGGTTGAGCGCGAGTCGGTCGTCGGCAAGACCGTGATCACCGGCAAGCTCAAGAGCGTGGTCGAAGCCAGGGTTTTCCACGAAGAGTATCTGCAGGTGATGGCGCAGGGGTTGCCGCGAGTGCTCGATCGGCAGTTGACCCTGTCGGCCACGGATGTGCGCACCATCTATCACTGGATGCTGCCCTACCGGGGCAGCGCCGGCCAGGTCAAAGGCATTATCGGTGGCTGGATCGACGTCAGCGAGCGTCAGCAGTTGCTGGAACAGTTGCGCGAAGCCAAGGACGAGGCCGACGCGGCCAATCGGGCCAAGACCACCTTCCTGGCGACCATGAGCCACGAGATCCGCACCCCGATGAACGCGGTGATCGGCATGCTCGAACTGGCGATGAAAAAGGCCGAGCAAGGGATCATGGACCGCTTTGCCGTCGAGGTGGCCTCAGGCGCGGCGCGAGGCCTGCTGGAGTTGATCGGCGACATCCTCGACATCTCGCGTATCGAGTCCGGGCACCTGACGCTGGCGCCCGAGCGCGCCAATCTGCGCGCCCTGGTGGAGTCGGGTGCACGGATTTTCGAAGGACTGGCCCGTCAGAAGCAGTTGCACCTGCACCTGGAGGTGGATGCCGCCGCCAACCAGGATGTGCTGGTCGACCCGCTGCGCTTCAAGCAAATCATTTCCAACCTGCTGAGCAATGCCATCAAGTTCACTGAAAAGGGCCAGGTGCGCCTGCGGGTGCAGGTCACGCCGGGCGATGACGGCCAGGGGCTGACGGTGCTCGTACGGGTGGAAGATTCCGGCAGCGGGATTTGCCTGGCAGACCAGCAACGCCTGTTCAGTCCCTTCAGCCAGGCCAGCAACAACCTGCAGTCGGCGCGCAGCGGCTCCGGCCTGGGCTTGATGATCAGTCGCACGCTGTGCGAGATGATGGGCGGCACGCTGCAACTGTCCAGTGTGCTGGGCCAAGGCACGCAGATTGAGGTGGGCCTGCACTTGCCAGTTCTCGAACCCCTGGCTACCGCCCTTGAGGACAAGGAAGCGCCCGCGGCGCAGGGCCAGGAGCTGAATATCCTGGTGATTGATGACTACCCGGCCAATCGCCTGTTGTTGTCCCAGCAACTGACTTACCTGGGGCATCGGGTCAAGGAAGCGCAGGACGGCGCCCACGGCTTGTGTGTCTGGCGCAGTCAGCATTTCGATGTGGTCATCACCGACTGCAACATGCCACTGATGAACGGCTATGAACTGACCCAGGCGATTCGTGCCGAAGAGCGCGCCAGGGGCATTGAGCCCGGTCTGATCCTGGGCTTCACGGCCAACGCGCAGCCGGAGGAAAAAGTCCGTTGCCGCGAGGCCGGGATGGATGGCTGCCTGTTCAAGCCCATCAGCCTGCGGGACTTGAGTGCGTGCCTGGCGTCCGTGGCCCCGGATACCTTGCCCGTCCCGACCCTCGAGGAGCGTCGCGAGCCCACCGATGCCATCGACCTGGACAACCTCGAACAGCTGACCCGGGGTGACCGCACGGTTATCCGCAACCTGCTCGGGGACCTGGCCAGCAGCAACGAAGAGGACATGTCGCGGCTACTGAAGTTGTTCACCCGGCATGATGTCAACGGTTTGGCAGACCTGGCGCACCGGGTAAAGGGCGGGGCGCGGATCATCAAGGCGCAAGGGCTGATTCACTGTTGTGAACGTCTGGAGGCGGCCTGCGAGGGGTTCGATGAGGCGCAACTGACGGCTGCGGTAGATGCATTGCAGCAGGCCATGGAGCGCCTGGGCGAAACCCTGGAGCAACAGGTGGGCTGAGCGGCAAGGGGGGGCAGCGCGATTGCGAGGGCAAATGGGTAACTCTGGGAAATTTCCTACAAGTTTTAGGACGTTTCCTAATTAAGTTCAGGAAGCGGGCGGTGATAATCAGGTATCTTTTTTACGCAACGGGCCGCCCAAATGATACTGCCGATCAGGGTTCTGGTACTTGAGGATCACCCCTTTGTCCGCGCTGTAGCGGTCAAGATGCTCACGCAATTGGGCTGCGAGGCGGTATTCCAGGCCAGTGATGGCGAGCAGGCGCTGGCGGTCCTGGATGAAGTAGGTGCCGTGGACATTGCCCTGTGTGACCTGTGCATGGAGGGTATGGATGGCCTGGAGTTCTTCCGCCAAGTCGGGCAATCCGGGTTAGTCGGCTCGATCATCATCAGTAGTTCACTGTCGGCGGACCTGCGCCGCGCGGTGCGGCAGATCGTGGCGTTGTCGGGGCTCAGGCTGCTGGGGGATGTCGGTAAACCCTTGCATCCGCAGGCGCTGGGCCAGTTGCTGGAAAAACACCTGATCAGTCCCCGCGAAGAGCGAGTGCCGCAGCCAGCACCGCCGCCAGTCTGTGCCAACGAAGTGCGCCATGCCCTGCACGATGGTCAGTTCCAACCCTACTACCAGCCTAAAGTCGACCTGTTGAGCGGCGCGGTCTGTGGCGTGGAAGTGCTGGTGCGCTGGAATCACCCGTTTCGTGGGGTGCTGTCGCCCGTAGCGTTCCTGCCGGAGCTTGAGCGTGCCGGCTTGCTGGATTCGCTGTTGTTCACCCAGATCGACCAGGCCCTGACCCTGCAACGCCAGGCGCGTGAGCAGGGCTTTGCGGTCAACGTTGCGTTCAACCTGCACGCCCAGCAATTGGCCAATCCACAACTGGTCCCCACCATCCGCGGCATTCTTGCGCTGCAGGGCACGCCAGGCTCGAGCCTGACCTTCGAACTGACCGAAAGCGGCCTGCTGGAAGCCCCGGCTACCAGCCTTGAGAGTCTGGTGCGCTTGCGCATGATGGGCTGCCAGCTGTCGATCGATGACTTCGGTGCCGGCTTTTCCTCGTTGCAGCGCCTGTGCCAACTGCCGTTCAACGAGATCAAGCTGGACGCCGAGTTCGTCCGCACCTTTGAGGATCAGCCGCGTTGCCGGGCAGTGATCAGCAGCACCCTGGCCCTGGGGGAGGCCTTGGGCATGTCGGTGGTGATCGAAGGGGTCGAGACCGAGCAGCAGCGCCAGCAGTTGCTTGATTTGGGCTGTACCCAGGCCCAGGGCTATCTGTTTGCCCGCCCCATGAGCGGCCCCGATCTGTTGCGCTGGCTGCAGGCGTCTGCGCTCGGGCAACAAAAAACCTGATCGAGAATGGAACTGTTTCTTTAGGAATAGTCCTACAGAAACGTCGCGATGTTGCGCTTAGTCTTGCAGCCTCTTGAAAGGGCTGGTTAAAGACCGGTCGCATTGTCTTTGCAGAGTTAGTCACCATGCCAAATAAAGCCTTACGCATCCTGATCGCCGATGAGCAGCATTTTCATCGCATGAAAATCGAACGTGGCCTGAACCAGCTCGGTTACTACCGAATTGCTCCCGTGCACTCGCTCGAAGAACTGCTGATTGTGGTGGAGTACGGCTGCGAGCCCTTTGACCTGGTCATCCTCAATGCCAACCTGACCACCAGCGGCGGGCTGGACCCGTTGGGTTTGTGCCAGGACAACCTGCAGATCCGTCATGCCTTGATCTACGATGCCGAGCAGGCCGGGCTGCCCGCCCTGTATGCCGTTGCACAGCGCAAGGTGCGGCTCCACCAGGCCCGTCTACCCGACCAGGAAACCCTGGAGAGCCTGATGCGGCGGGTCGATACACCTATTCCAATGTCCGAGCGTGGACATGGCTGGCCGCGTGACAGTTTGCGCGCCTGAATAGCCTTGAACTGGACTACCGTTCGTCGGAACTGTCAGATCTGACAGGTAGTCCGGGCGTCATCCCCCGTGCAATAGTCTTGGCGCAGCCGTAGCGCCTGCGTTGGCGCACGCCGTGTACATCAGGAACTATCCATGAGCTCACTGTTGATCATCGATGATCATCCGGTAATTCGTGCCGCTCTGAAAATGATGCTTGGAGCCCTCAAGGACGCCCGCGACCGGCCGGTCTTCACGACCATCCTGGAGGCTTCCAGCGGGATTGAGGCCCTGCAGATGATTCATCAGCACGTGCCCTCGCTGCTGGTGCTCGACCTCAATATGCCAGGGCTCAGCGGGCTGGACTTTCTCAGCCGCCTGCAGCGTGAACAGATCCCTACGCGGGCGGTGGTGTTCACCGCCAACGAACCGCGGTTTTACATGGAGCGCTGCACCCGGGTCGGTGCCATGGGCTTCGTCGAAAAAACCAACGACCTGCAGGAGCTGCGCAAAGCTGTTCAAGCGCTGCTCAGTGGCTACACCTATTTCCCCCGGCTGGATACCAGCACGGTCAATCTCAGCAGCGTGCAACTCGACGAGCAGAAGATGATCGACACGCTCTCGGACCGCGAGCTGAGCATTTTCCAGGCGCTCGCCCGTGGTGTTAGCAACAAGGAAATCGCCGAGCGCCTGCACCTGAGCCACAAGACAGTCAGCACCTACAAGACCCGCCTGATCGATAAACTCAACGTGAAATCCCTGGTCCACTTGAGGGATTTTGCCCAGCGCAATCATCTGATCTGAAGGGCTATCGACATGCGCGCCTGGCTGCTGCTGTTGACGTTGCTCAACCTGTGGTGGTCGGCGAACAGCCCTGCCGCCGGACCGCAACCCTTGCAGTTGTTGGGGCGCTCGAGTGTCGAAGGTTATCGGGTCGAGCTCGCGGCAACCGACCGGCGCTGGCTGAGGACCCAGGGCCGTTTGCGGTTGGGCGCTTCGGCGCCGGATTACCCACCTTTCGAAAACACGATCAATGGGGATAATTTCGAGGGTATCACCGCCGATTTTGCCGGGTTGATCGGCCAGTTGCTGCATATCCGGGTGGAAGTCCAACGCTACGATTCGCGTCAGGCGGTGATTGCCGCGCTCAAACGGGGCGAGGTCGATCTACTGGGGGCGGCCAATGGTTTTGAAGCGGCCGACCCGCAGTTGGTGATGTCCCGCGCCTATGCCGAGGATGCGCCCATCCTGGTGACCCGCCGGGGCGACAATGCGCGCCTGGCCCCCGATCTGGCGAACCTGCGGGTGGCGATGCTCGACCATTACCTGCCGCCGCAGACTATCCGGGCCGCTTATCCCAAGGCGCACCTGGAGTTGTATCAGTCGACCTTGAACGCAGTCGGCGCGGTGGCGTTTGGCGGAGCGGATGTGTACCTGGGAGACTCCATCAGCGCCAGCTACCTGATCAACAACCACTACCTGAGCAACGTGCAACTGGCTCAATTCGCGCGGCTGGAAGTCAACCCGTTCGGCTTTGCCCTGAGTGTCGACAACCCGCGGTTGCGGCGCATCATCGACGCCGCGCTGGCGGCGATTCCCGAGCAGGAGCGCACCAGCATCCTGCGCCGCTGGAGCGCCGGCAGCAGTTTTGGCGACAACCAACAGGTGCAGTTGAGCGCGAGCGAGCAGCGATGGCTGGAGCAACACCCCCAGGTCAAGGTTGGCTTCCTGCGCAACTTCGCACCGCTATCGTATGAGGACGAAAATGCACAGTTTGCGGGGCTCGGCGCCCAGGTCCTGGACCGTATCAGCCTGCGCACCGGGCTGAAATTCCAGGCGCTGGCGGGTGACTCCCTCGGTGGCCAGATCGCCCGGCTCCAGGCCGGCGAGCTGGACGTACTGGCCGGAATCACCCCGACCCTCGAACGCCAGGCCTTGCTGCGGTTCACTCGACCTTATCTGATCAACCCTTATGTATTGGTCTGCGCGATCGGCAACCAGCCCCCGGTCACGCTCAAGGATCTGGCGGGCAAGCGGGTGGCGGTGGTCAGCCGCAACCCGCAACGCGAGCTGATCCGCAGCCAGGCCGCCAACGTGCGCTTCATCGAGGTCGACAGTCCCGCCCAGGCGATGGCGCTGGTGGCCAGCGGCGGGGCGGAGGCGGCGTTGAATACCTTGATCAGCGCGCGCTACATCATTGCCCGGCAATACCGTGACCAGCTCCAGGTGGCCAGTACCGTGGGCGCCGAACCGGTGCACATCAGCTTTGCCACGCAACGTGGGGCGGTTGAGCTGCAGTCGATCCTGAACAAGGCGTTGCTCAGTATTGCGCCGGAGGAAATGGACGAGTTGGCCAACCGCTGGCGCACTGGACAGCCGGTCAACGACAGCTATTGGGCGCGCTATCGCACCCCGATCATCCAAGGTTTTGTGGCCGCCAGCCTGTTGTTGCTGCTGGCGCTGGGCTGGATCACTTATCAGCGGCAGTTGATCCGCAAGCGGCAACTGTTGCTGGATCAAGTGCAGCAGGCCCGGGCCGACGCCGACGACGCCAACCGCGCCAAGAGCACCTTCCTGGCAACCATGAGCCATGAAATCCGCACGCCGATGAACGCGCTGATCGGCATGTTGGAGCTGGCGAGCAAAAGTGCCGAACAGGGGGTGACCGACCGCGTCGCGATCGAGGTCGCATCGAATGCCGCGCAGCACCTGCTGGAGCTGATTGGCGACATTCTCGACATCTCGCGGATCGAGTCCGGGTATTTGACCCTGGTGCCGGAGCGGACCAACCTGCGGCTGCTGGTGACATCGTTGAGTGCAGTTTTCGAAGGCCTGGCGCGGCAGAAAAACCTGGAGTGGCAGGTGGAACTGGACGTGCACTGCCAGCGTGATGTGTTGATCGACCCGATGCGTTTCAAACAGGTTCTGTCCAACCTGTTGAGCAACGCTATCAAGTTTACCCACGCCGGCTACATTCGCCTGAGGTTGCGGGTGGTACCAGGCAACATTGCCGGGCATGTGGCGGTCAAGGTGCTGATCGAGGACAGCGGAATCGGCATCAGCGCCACTGACCAACAACGCCTGTTCAGTCCCTTTGTGCAGGCAGCCCAGGGCTCGCAGCACGGGCGCAGTGGCTCGGGCCTGGGCCTGGTGATCAGCCGCTCCTTGTGCGAAATGATGGCGGGGCAACTGCAACTGAGCAGTGTGCTGGGCAGTGGTACCCGGGTCGAAGTCACCCTCGACCTACCCACGCTGCCATCCTTGAGCGAGTTGCCGCCCGGCAGCGACGTGCCGACAGCGGAACCAGGGTGCTCGTTGAATGTGCTGGTGGTGGATGACTACCCGGCCAATCGCCAGTTGCTCGCCCAACAACTGAGCCATCTGGGGCATCAGGTGCAGGTCGCCAACGATGGCGCGCAAGGGCTGCAAGCCTGGCGTGACCAGGCGTTCGACGTGGTCATCAGCGACTGCCACATGCCCGCGCTCAATGGTTATGAATTGGCGGCCGCGATCCGCGACGAAGAGCGCCGCCTGGGCTTGCCTTGCTGCCTGATCCTGGGCTTTACCGCCAACGCGCAGCCCGAGGAAAAGATCCGTTGCCTTGAGGCCGGGATGGATGATTGCCTGTTCAAGCCCATTGGCCTGCGCGACCTCGGTGCCGCCCTTGCGCGGGGCGCACTCAACCCCGACGGGCCGTTGTCGCCTGTGTCAGTCGGTGATGCCGCGGCTGGTATCGACCTCAGTGGGCTGCGGCAGATGAGCGGGGATGATCCAGCGATGATCGACGCTCTGCTGGTGCAATTGGCGGCCAGCAATGCCGAGGACATGGCGCGCCTGCAGGAACTGCATGCACGAGGCGATGTGCCAGGCTTGCTGGAACTGGCTCACCGCATCAAGGGCGGGGCAAACATGGTCAGGGCTTGGCAACTGATTCACGGTTGCGAGCTGCTCGAGTCCGCCTGCCAGGAATCCGCCGGCAGTGCGGCCCTGGAGCAGGCGGTGCAAGATCTGGGGTCGGCCATGCAACGGCTGGATCAGCACCTCAAAGGCTCAGCCACGTGAGTTAATCCCAGTCCGGAGCAATGCCTTTGGGCCAGCCTTGCTCCTACGCGATGTCGCTGTGGCTGAATTCTTCTCCCAGGAAGTCGATCAGGGCGCGCACCGACGGCAACAAACCGCGACGCGACGGGAAGATCGCATGGACAATCCCGCACTTGGGCGCCCAGCCCGGCACCAGTTCGATCAGGCGCCCGGCGGCCAGGTCGTCGCGCACCACCACGGCCGGCAGATGAGCAATTCCCAGGCCTTGCAGGACGGCCGTGCGCAGGGCGATCAAGTCGTCGGTTACCAGGCGCGGATGATGGCGGATCAGCGCAGTGGCGCCTTCCGGGCCGAACAGCTCCCACTGGTATTCCCGTTGCGCCGCGCCCCAGTGCAGGCTGGGCAGTCCGCTCAGGTCGGCGGGCAGGGCGGGCGCCGACAAGCGCTGGGCAAACGCCGGGCTGCCCACCAGCACCTGGGTGCTGTTGCCTAGCACTTTCATCACCAGGTCGGTGTTTTCCAAGGGCGGAAAACGCACGCGCAGGGCTATATCAAACCCCTCGTGGATCAAGTCGACGCGGCGGTTGGTGCTCTCGATGAACAACTCCACCAACGGGTACTTGAGCATGTAGCGAGTCAGCATTGGCCCGACCCAGGAGTTGAGCAGCGCGGTCGGACAACTGATGCGCACCAGGCCCTGGGGTTCGGAGCGATTGCGCTCGATCAGTTCGGCGGCGCTTTCCGCTTCCACGCGCATCGCCAGGCAGCGCTGGTAATAGGCCTGGCCGATTTCGGTGAGCGAGCAATGCCGGCTGGAGCGGTGGATCAGGCGCACGCCCAGGCGCTCTTCGAGCTGGGCGATACGCCGGCTGAGCTTGGATTTCGGCATGTCCAAGGCACGCCCGGCCGCGGCAAATCCGCCGTGTTCAACCACCTCGGTGAAGTAATACAGGGTGTTCAGGTCTTCCACTATCGTTCCTCAAATAGAACGCTAAGAGCGATTTTTGCAGTCTATCCCATCAAAGGTGGCGGATTTAAGCTTTGTCCATGTTCTGACTCAACCCATTCGGAGGCACCATGAAAAACATCATCGGTATCTACACCAGCCCAAAAACGCACTGGGTGGGCGATGGTTTCCCGGTTCGCACACTGTTTTCCTACGACAACCTGGGCAAGCACATCAGCCCATTCCTGCTGCTCGATCATGCCGGTCCTGCGCAATTTACCCCCACCAATGCCCGGCGCGGCGTTGGCCAGCACCCGCACCGCGGTTTTGAAACCGTGACCATCGTCTACGACGGCGAAGTGGAGCACCGCGACTCCACCGGCAGCGGCGGCAAGATCGGCCCTGGCGACGTGCAATGGATGACCGCGGCCTCCGGGATCCTGCACGAGGAGTACCACTCCGAGGCGTTCGCCAAGAAGGGCGGTACCCTGGAGATGGTCCAGCTGTGGGTCAACTTGCCCGCCAAGGACAAAATGGCCGAGGCCGGCTACCAGACGATCCTCGATGCAGACATCCCCAGCATCGCCCTGAAGAACAAGGCCGGCAGCCTGCGTCTGATTGCCGGTGAGTTCGACGGTCGCAAGGGGCCGGCGCGCACGTTCACCCCGATCGATGTCTGGGACATCCGCCTGAATGCCGACAAGGTGCTCAACCTGGACCTGCACGAAGGTCGCAACACCGCCCTGGTGGTGCTGCGCGGCACGGTTCAGGTCAACGGCCAGGAACTGGTGCGTCAAGGGCAGTTGGCGCTGTTCGAACGCAATGGCGACCAACTGAGCCTGGAGGCCAACGGCGATGCCGTGGTGCTGCTGCTCAGCGGTGAGCCAATCGACGAGCCGATCGTCGGTCACGGCCCGTTCGTGATGAACACCGAACAAGAGATTCACCAGGCGTTCGCCGACTTCCAGTCCGGACGCTTCGGCCAGATGCAGGGTTGACCCCTGCCGCGCCAGCCACTGCAACCGGCCACTGATCCGACAATTGACGGTTTGGCCCGGGTGCAGTGGTGCCGCTTCACATCATGACTACGCTCCTTGGGCTGTAAGGGTTCACAGGTAGCGAACGAACAGCCCGTGCTGGACTTCCAGCACGGGCCGGGTACCCAACGCCGACGCTCACTCGGCATCGATAACACGCGAGGACTACTGCAATGACTACTTCTTACAAGCGTCTGGACAAGGATAACGCCGCCGTTCTGTTGGTGGATCACCAGGCAGGCCTGCTGTCGCTGGTACGCGACATCGACCCCGATCGTTTCAAGAACAACGTGCTGGCCCTGGCCGACCTGGCCAAGTACTTCAAGCTGCCGACCATCCTGACCACCAGCTTTGAAACCGGCCCCAACGGTCCGCTGGTGCCCGAGCTCAAGGCACTGTTCCCGGATGCGCCGTACATTGCCCGTCCTGGCCAGATCAACGCCTGGGACAACGAAGACTTCGTCAAGGCAATCAAGGCCACTGGCAAGAAGCAACTGATCATCGCCGGTGTGGTGACTGAAGTCTGTGTGGCGTTCCCGGCTCTCTCGGCCCTGGCCGAAGGTTTTGAGGTGTTCGTGGTGACGGACGCGTCCGGCACCTTCAACGAATTGACCCGGCAATCGGCCTGGGATCGCATGTCGTCCTCAGGCGCCCAACTGATGACCTGGTTCGGCCTGGCCTGCGAGCTGCACCGCGACTGGCGCAACGATGTGGAAGGGCTGGGCACCTTGTTCTCCAACCACATCCCGGACTACCGCAACCTGATGACCAGCTACAACACCCTGACCAACAGCAAGTAACCTTGCCCGGGTGGCGTACCCCGATTCCGTACGCCATCCCTCACCCCCTGTAGGAGCAAGCTTGCTCCTACAGGTTTTTCTGCGGTCGCTTCTTTGCCTGCCCTCAATTGCTCCTACACTGTGCCCAATCCGTGCAGTCGTCACGGCATTGGCTTGGCTGGAGTGGTTCGATGCTGTCCTTTTTTACTGATCATCCGCTGATCTGCGCCTTGGCCCTGATTCTTCTCGACATGCTGTTGTGGCGGTTGCTCAGCGCCAGTAGCAGCTATTGGAAGCTGTTGGTGCGGGTGCTGATTTTCTCGCTGTTCAGCATGGTGCTGTTCAACGAAGGCCTGAACCCGCTGCAGACCGCGCCCTGGCCGGACAATGTGCCGTTGCACCTGGCGGCGACCGGCCTGCAGATCGGCTGGTGGCTGTTCGCTGCGAGAACCCTGACGGTGCTGATCGGCGCGCTGATGATGCAGCGCGTCGGGCATACCGGGCGATTGTTGCAGGACCTGCTCGGCGCGGTGATTTTCCTGATTGCGGTGATTGCCGCGCTGGCCTATGTCCTCGACCTGCCGGTCAAGGGGGTATTGGCCACCTCCGGGGCGGTGGCGATCATTGTCGGCCTGGCGCTGCAAAGTACCCTCAGTGACGTGTTCTCGGGGATCGTGCTCAACACCACTAAACCCTATCAACTCGATGACTGGATCTCCATCGACGGCATGGAAGGCCGGGTCATCGACATCGACTGGCGTGCCACGCGCCTGCAGACCTCCCAGGGCAGCATGGCGGTGATTCCCAACTCACTGGCGGCCAAGGCCAAGATCATCAACTTCAGCCGCCCGAGCGACATTTTCGGCATTGCGGTCAGCGTGCAGGTCAGCCCCCATGCCCGCCCGCAAACGGTGATCGAAGCATTGGAGCGGGCGATGCAGGGTTGCCGGCAATTGCTCGCGAAACCCGCCCCCAGCGTGGCCTTGAAAAGTGCCAGCAGCAGCGGCGTGGAGTACGAGATCAGCGCTTTTGTCAGCTCTATGCTGCACAAGCGTGAAGCGCGCAATGCCTTGTTCGACCTAGCCTTCCGGCACTTGCAGGCTTCGGGTGTGAGTCTTTTGTCCAGCGCGGAAAACCAGGCACCAGAAGGCTACTCGAGGCCGCGGGCACTGCTGGAAAGCTCGAGCATATTCTCCACCCTGCGCCCGGACGAAAAAGACACCTTCAGCCAGAACATGCAGCTCGTAACTTTGCGTGCCGGCGAGATGATCCTGCCCGCGGGCGAGGTCAGCGATCATTTGTTCATCATCGAATCGGGCGTGGTCTCGGTGAGCCTCACTCGCGACGGCAGCCCGTTCGAAGCCGGGCGCATGGGGCCGGGGGAGGTGATCGGCGAAGCCGGCATCCTTTCCGATGCCTCGCTGCCGGCGGACTTTTCGGCCAAGACCTTCTGCACCCTGTACCGCATCGAGAAGGCCTACCTCAAACCCTGCCTCGACGCCCGCCATGACATCAGCGAAGCAATCCAAGCTTTGCTCGACTACCGCTTGCACAGCGCCCAGACCCTGAGCCAGGAAGTGCCCAAGGTACTGGCGAAGAAAGGTTTTCTACAGTGGTTGCGTCGTCGCGGGTAGCCACCTTGTCAGTGGCCTTGAGTCGGGTCGTTGATCTTCCACCAGGCAGGGCAGCCATCGGTAAATGAGTGAGCCGTAGGGGCAAGCGCTGGCTGATCGGCCTGATCAAAACCGCCGAGTAACAGGGCGACAGTCGGGGCGTCGTCGAGCGCGCCGATGGAGCTGCCGCAGCGGGCGCAGAATGCCCGGCTGGAATAGTCCGATGAGCGGAAAGTAGCGGGCAGGCCACCGGGGCCCGTCCAGGTGACATTGGCGCGGGGGAACTCGACCCAGGTCGCGGTCAGCGCTCCGCTGTGCTGCTGGCAGTTCCTGCACGAACAGGTGTGGGGATTGTCCGCAGGACCCATGGCCGTGTAGCGAATCCAGCCACACAGGCACCCGCCTTGATAGCTGATGTTGGGCATGCGCACGCTCCGTGGTGAGGGTGTTCGTCAAGCAATCGGCGAGCAGAGTTCCACCAGCGTGCCGTCCGGGCAGCGCACGTAGGACACGGTTTGTCCCCAGGGTTTGTGCACCGGCACGGCGATCTCCTGGGCGCCGGCCTGCAATGCACGAGCATGGGCCGCCAGCACGTCGTCGGTGACCAGGGCGACTTCCATGCCCAGTGGTTTGGCGCTGGCGTGGGCCGAGACGTGGCCAGCGCTGAAATTCATCCCGGCCAGTTCATCGGCGGCGAAGGCCAGGGCGGTCTCGCCGGTTTCCAGTTCGCCGTAGGTGCCCGACTCATGGATGAATCGTGTGGCCAGGCCGAAGGCCGAGGAGAAGAACTCGAGGGACGCGCGAACATCGGGGACGTAGATAATCAGGTAGCCGAACTTCATCGGTGAACATTCCTTGTTGTCGTGCCGGTTGAAGCGCGAATCTAGCATGTTGCTCTGCGGGCCTGCGAGGTTCTTGCTGACGCCGTAGCGCTGCGGCAGGTCGCTGCCGGTATTTGCCGTTCTAGTGTGCAACTCCCGTTATCGGAAGTAGACGCCGGGTGTCGTACCGGTCATGGCTTTGAAAAATGCGATGAACGCGCTGTCGCTGGCAAACCCCAATTCGAAAGCGCTGTAGCTGATGTTGCGACCGGTGGCGAGCAGTTCGATGGCGCGCATCAGACGCCACTGCTGGCGCCATTGCTGATAGCCCATGCCCGTTTCCCGCTGGAATATCCGTCCAATGGTTTTGCTACTGGCACCCACTCTTGTGGCCAATACGTCTAACTGTGGCGGCAGGTCCTCGAGCGTGGTCAGCAAGGGCGCCAAACGATGATCCCAAGGCAGGGGCAATAGCATCGGCTGGAGGCTGGCCTCACGGATTTCACCCAGACACAATTGCAGCAGATGCATGAACTTGCCCTGTTGCCAGTCGGTATCGAACGGGGCCATGGCAATCGGTTCCAGCACCGCCTGCAGCAACGGGCTGACCTCGATCACGCAGACCTTGCGGGGTAACGATGCAGACAGCTGCGCAGTCAGGTAAACGGATCGGTAATCGACGCTGTGTTGCATGACTGCGCGATGGCTGACCCTTGGCGGGATCCATGCCGCGCGCGATGGGGGCAACAGGCACAGCTGTCCGGCCAGGGTGATCCGGGTGCAGCCCTGGCGGGTGAACAACAACTGCCCGCGTTCGTGCTCATGCAGGCCTGAGTCATGGTTGCCCAGGCAGGCTGCAATGCCAATGACCTCGGCGGGATATACGTCCGGGTCGAAAGATGCCTGGGCTTCAAGCCATGCCATACATTGTCCGATCTTAGTGGTTTTTTGTCCTGATCAAGATAATACGTCAACAACGCTACTTTAAAATCACCACCATTCCTTTAGGTGAGTGAGCCGTCATGGACACCAGTAATTTGCTACGCCTGGCCATTGCCCTGTTGATGTTTGGGCAGGTCGCACAAACCCTCTACAGTCCGGCGTTAACCGATATCGGACAAGTATTTCGGGTGACGCCTGCCGTCGCCGCCCAACTTCTATCAGTGTACTTTCTGGCATTCGCCGCCGGCGTGGTGGTGTGGGGGCGAGCCTGTGACCAGATCGGTCGACGACCCACGATGCTCGCGGGCCTGGCAGTGTATGCCGTCGCCTCGGTCATGGCCCTGGTGGCCAACACCTTCAGTGTTCTGCTGGCGGTGCAAGCACTGGCAGCCTTCGGTGCTGCGGTCGGTTCGGTGGGGACACAAACAGTGTTGCGGGACCTTTTCGAGGGGGCGGCGTTGGCGCGCGTGTTCTCTCTGGTCGGCATGGCCCTGGCAATCAGTCCGGCGCTGGGTCTCTTTGCCGGTATGACGCTGGTTAGCGAATTTGGCTATCGAGGTGTGCAGGTTTGTCTTTTGGTGTTGGCATTGGCCCTGGTCGCCTGGTGTGCCTGGACTTTGCCCGAGACGCGACCTGAGCGCCGTTGCGCACCCCCCCTGTTCGCAACCTTGTGGCTGATGCTCAAGGACATCGCGATCTGGCGTTCAGCATTGTTGGTGGCGGTATTCAACATTGCGCTTTTCAGCTACTACAGCCTCGCGCCCTTCGAGTTTCAACGCCTGGGACTGAGTCCGGAACTGTTTGGCTATAGCGGAGTGATTCTTGCCCTTGGATCGGGACTGGGAGCGGTGTTGAACACGCAGTTGCTCAAACGCTCTGTTAAGGGACAACACCTGATCGCGATGGCTGGGATGGTGGCGTTGCTGGGGGCGATAGGGGTACAAGGACTGCACGCCAGTGTCTGGTTCCTAGCGCCGATGTTGTTGGTGGTTATGGCGTTTGGCATGGCGATCCCCAATATCCTGGGTTCAGCACTGGCGGCTTATCGCGATCGCTTGGGGACTGCCGGCGCCTTGTTTGGATTGATGTATTACATGTTGATAGGCAGTGGCCTGATGCTCGCGGGCTGGAGTCAGAACCTGGGCGGCACGCTGCTGGCCTGCGCTGGGGTGGCGGTACTGTTGAGCTGGCAGGCCCAGCCGCTTGACCTGATCTACGACCGATAGCAGTTGTTTTTACTGGTTCGTGGGGGGATAGAAGCTGGAAGCACGCGAATGATCGTGATTGTCATATTTGCCGTGGACCTGGCTGACAAGCACCGTGAAATCCTCCCCCCGACCCTCCACAAAAAACCGCTGTGGCTTTAAAAACTCAAGATTTGAGCCAGACTTGCCGATGCAGTCCTTAACCCCCTAAGGAGCGTTGATCATGAACGGCAAGCAGATGTTGCTCGGAATCGGTTTGTACGCTGCATTCAATGGCCCGTGTATAGCTGCCAGCGCGCCTTCCCTGGGCGTTATCCACTTTCAGGGTGCGATTGTCGAACCCGCCTGCACCTCGAGCACGGGCGCGGGTGCCGTAGTGGCACTGAC
Source organism: Pseudomonas sp. Irchel 3H3 (assembly GCF_900187635.1). Lineage (NCBI taxonomy): Bacteria > Pseudomonadati > Pseudomonadota > Gammaproteobacteria > Pseudomonadales > Pseudomonadaceae > Pseudomonas > Pseudomonas sp. Irchel 3H3. Next base: position 136,667 of record NZ_FYEC01000007.1, read on the forward strand.
GGGGTGCCCGGCGCAGAGCCGGGGTACGACTATCGAGGCACGACGGGTGATGCCGGTGAGTCATGTCACGGCGCGTGACGCTTCGGCGGTCAAGGCCAAGTTGCTGTCCGATACTGGGCGGGACAGTCGGTATTTCGATCAGCAGTATCAGTTAGTGGACGAAACCGGCAAGCCGCTACGCTCGGGTAATTACCTGATCACCCTGATCATGCCTTGAGAGCGGGTACAACGAATGCAGGCAAGGGTTGAGAGGATGAGTGGTCTGGGCGGTGCATTGCCGGCATTAATAGGAAGCATTACTATTCACGCCCTCGCCACCACAGCACGCCGTGATGACCCCCAAGCTGCCCCGCAGACCCGGATTTTTCGAGCACTACGAAGAGTTGGTCGGAACCTGGACGCGCCGGTTGAGAAATCGCCAGCAAGCCGAGGACCTGGCCCACGACACCTTCGTGCGGGTGCTGGAATCCGACTCGAGCCAGGTGCAGCAGCCGCGGGCCTATTTGCACCAGACTGCGCGCAACATCGCGGTGGATGGTTATCGGCGTGAGGACCGGCGGGGCGCCATGGAGTCCGAGGCGCTGGATCCTCGTGGGTCGTCGAGCGATGACCCGGAGCACTACATGCACGCGATCCAGCTGGCAGACTGCATCGAGCGGGCGCTGTCCGAGTTGCCCGCCAACTGTCGCAAGGTGTTCATCTGGCAGAAGCTCGAAGGGCTGACCCAGGCGGAAATCGCCGAACGCCTGGGACTGTCTAAAAACATGGTGGAAAAGTATATGATCCGCACCCTGCGGCATCTACGTGAGCGCCTCGACGGGGCTGCGCCATGAACAGCCAGCCATTTCCAGCCACCGCCCGACAGGACCTTGCATGATGGATAACCATGATTGCGCGTGCGGACAGACCACGGTTCGCGACGAGGCGGCGCTGTGGTTTTCCCGTGTGCAGGATGCACCGCTGAACCCAGGCGACCAGCAACGGTTCAACGCCTGGCTGGCGCAACACCCGCAGCACCGCGACGAATATCAACTGCTGCAAGGCCTGTGGCGTGCCACCGAGCTGGTGCCCAAGGCGCGCTTGCAAGCCCTGTGCGCAACCCCACCCACGCAGCTCAAGCGCCGACCACTGCTGCAGTATGCGGTGGCAGCCAGTGTGCTGGTGGTGGCGGTGGGTTTCGGCCTGTTCAATGGCCTGGGTGGTCCGGCCAGTTACCGTGCAGAGTTTTCCACCGTCTTGGGCGAGCGACGCCAGGTGAGCTTGCCGGACGGCTCGCTGATCGAGCTGAACAGTCGCAGCCAGGTCCGGGTGAATTTCCAGGGCGACCAGCGGCGCATCGAACTGACCCAGGGCGAGGCCATGTTCAACGTCGCGCACGACAGCAGCCGGCCCTTTGTGGTGGCGGCGGGCACGGGCCAGGTGACGGTCACGGGCACTCGCTTTGATGTACGCCGCGACGCTCAGGAAACGCGGGTGGTGGTGGAGCAGGGCAGGGTCAAGGTGCAGGGGCGCGACAGTGAATTCGTCAGCCTCACGGCGGGACTGGCAACCCGGGTTGACGCTCAGGGTCGGGTCGCCCCGGCCCGGGCGGTCGATGCCCAGGCGCTGACCGCCTGGCGCAGCGGCAAGCTGGTGTTCAACGATGCCAGCCTCAGTGAAGTGGCAGCAGAAGTCTCGCGCTATCGGCAGCGGCCGTTGACCGTGGGCAGCGTAGCGGTGGGCAATCTACGCCTGAGCAGCGTGTTCAAGACTGACAACACCGAGGCCTTGCTCAAGGCCTTGCCGAGCATCCTGCCGGTGGCGATCCGGACCCGCGATGACGGCAGCCAGGAAATAATTGCGCGATAGATTCAGGTTTTTTTCGAGTTCTTCGTCTTCTTGTCCAACTGCAACTGGTTTGCATTAACAGCCGCACCTATTTGCGATCAACAGGACAAGGTTCGACGTGAAAAACCCCCGCGCGAAAAACAACAAACCCGCCACGCTTTCTTCCCGTTGGCTGCCCCTGGCGCTGGCACTGGCCGTCAATGCGGGCCTGCCGCTGGCGTATGCCGAGGCGGCTGGCGGCAATATCCAGATTCAAGCGCAACCCCTGGGGGCGGCCCTGAGCCAACTGGGTCAGCAGACCTCCCTGCAGGTGTTTTTCGATCCGCAACTGGTGGCCGGCAAGCAGGCGCCGGCGGTAGACGGCAACTTGTCGCCGGAGCAAGCCTTGCGCCAGTTGCTGCAGGGCAGCGGCCTGGAGTACTCGATCGACCAGGGTTCGGTGACCCTGAGCCCGGCCGCCACTTCGACATCCGCAGCGGGTCCGCTGGAACTGGGGGTGACCGACATCACCGTGGTCGGTGACTGGCTGGCTGACGCCAATGCGGCGGTGGTGCAGAACCACCCCGGTGCACGCACGGTGATCCGTCGTGAAGCCATGGTCGAGCAGGGTGCGATGACCGTCGGCGACGTGCTCAAGCGCGTACCCGGGGTGCAGGTCCAGGACGCCAACGGCACGGGTGGCAGTGACATCTCCCTGAACGTCGGCGTGCGCGGCCTGACCTCGCGCCTGTCACCGCGCTCCACGGTGTTGATCGACGGTGTCCCGGCCGCCTTCGCCCCTTACGGCCAGCCGCAATTGTCGATGGCGCCGATCTCTTCCGGCAACCTCGACAGCATCGACGTGGTACGGGGCGCAGGGTCGGTTCGTTATGGTCCGCAGAACGTCGGCGGGGTGATCAACTTCGTCACCCGGGCCATCCCGGAGAAAGCCACCGGGGAAATCGGCAGCACCCTGGAAACCTCCCAGCGCGGTGGCTGGAAGCACATCGACACGGCGTTTCTCGGCGGCACCGCGGACAACGGCATGGGCGTGGCACTGTTGTACTCCGGGGTCAACGGCAACGGCTATCGGCAGAGCAATAACGACAACGACATCGACGACGTGATCCTCAAGACTCACTGGGCGCCCACCGATGTCGACGATTTTTCGCTGAACTTCCACTACTACGACGCCAAGGCTGACATGCCCGGCGGGCTGACCCAGCAACAGTACGACGAAGATCCCTACCAGTCGGTGCGCGACCACGACAACTTCGCCGGTCGGCGCAAGGACGTGTCCTTCAAGTGGGCGCGGCTGATCGGCGATCGTACCCAGGCCGAAGTGCTGACCTACTACTCCGACAGTTTTCGCGGCAGCACCATCGCCGCCCGCGACCAGAAAACCCTGAGTTCCTACCCGCGCACCTACTACACCTTCGGCATCGAGCCACGGGTGTCCCATGTGTTCGATGTCGGTCCGACTTCCCAGGAAGTCAGCGTTGGTTATCGCTACCTCAAGGAGGGCATGCACGAACAGGCCAGCCGCCTGGCGCTGGTGAACAACCAGCCGGTGCAGACCCCGACCTCCGACGGCCACGTGTACCAGGACCGCACCGGCGGCACCGAAGCCAACGCGTTCTACGTCGACAACAAAATCGATGTCGGCAACTGGACCGTGACCCCGGGCATTCGTTTTGAAGACATCCGCACCGAGTGGCACGACCGCCCGGTGCTCGATACGTCGGGCAAACCGGTGCAGGAGAAACGCCGCAGCATCGACAGCCATGAACCGCTGCCGGCCTTGAGCGTGATGTATCACCTGTCCGATGCCTGGAAGCTGTTCGCCAACTACGAAACCTCGTTCGGCGCCTTGCAGTATTTCCAGCTGGGCCAGGGCGGTTCGGGTGACGAGACCGCCAGCGGCCTCAACCCGGAAAAGGCCAAGACCTACGAAATCGGTACGCGCTACAACGATGATGTGTGGGGCGCTGAAGTGACGCTGTTCTACATCGACTTCGACGAAGAGCTGCAATACATCAGCAACGATGCCGGCTGGACCAACCTGGGCGCCACCACCCACCAGGGCATTGAAGCCTCGGTGCACTACGACATGGCCGCGCTCGACCCACGGCTCGATGGCCTGACCGCCAATGCCGGGGTCACCTACACCCGCGCCGTGTATGAAGGCGAGATCCCGGGTTTCAAGGGCCGTGACCTGCCGTTCTACTCCCGTCAGGTAGCCACCGTCGGCCTGCGTTACGACGTCAACCGCTGGACCTACAACGTCGATGCGTTCGCCCAGTCCAAGCAGCACTCACCGGGCACGGCGGTGAATGCCGATGGCAGTTTCAGCGGCGACTACATCACCGAAGGCACTGCCGACGGACAGTACGGCGACATCCCGGGTTATGTGACCTGGAACGTGCGTGGCGGCTATGACTTTGGCGCGCAACTGTCGAACCTGAAGCTCGGCGCCGGGGTGAAAAACCTCTTCGACAAGCAGTACTTCACCCGCTCCAGCGACAACAATGCGGGGATGTACGTGGGTGCGCCACGGACCTTCTTCGTCCAGGCCAGCGTTGGTTTCTGATAGGCCGCAGTGCTTTCATCGCGAGCAGGCTCGCTCCCACAAACGAGCCAGCTCGCGATGCTGTCACACCTTCAACACTTTCCCGCCAATGGCCACTGCCACCAGCAACAGCGCCATCAAGCCAAAGGCAAAACTCAGGCTGCTGGCGTGGGCGACAAAACCGATCACTGCGGGCCCAACGAGGATGCCGGCATAACCCAGGGTGGTGATAGCCGGCACGGCAATGCTTTCGGGCATCACCGTCTGTTTGCCGACCGCGGTGTACAGCACCGGCACGATGTTCGAACAGCCCACGCCCAGTAGCGCATAGCCCACCAGGGCCGCTTCCCAGCTCGGGGCAAAGGTCGCCAGGAACAAGCCCGCGGCGGCGGTCAGGCCACCGAACACGATCACCCGGGTAGCGCCCAGTCGGCGGACAATCCGGTCGCCGGTCAGGCGTCCGATGGTCATGGTCAGGGCGAACGCCGCATACCCCAATCCCGCATACGCCGTGTCGATCCCACGCTCCTGGGCGAGGAATACCGCGCTCCAGTCCAGTGCCGCGCCTTCAGCCAGGAACACGATGAAGCACATGCCACCGATGAACAGCACGATCCCGTGGGGCACCGCAAACGCCGGCCCGGTGCTTTCGCTGCCGTAGGTCAGCAGATGGGGCGCGGCCTTGAACAGGGCCGCAAGGAGCATCAGGATCACCACGGCCATCGCCCCCAGCGGAGAAATGCCCAGGCCCAGCAGGGCGCTGACCCCCGCCGCGCCGACAATCCCACCGAGGCTGAACATGCCATGAAAACCCGACATCATGGTCTTGCCGCTGGCGCGCTCGACAATCACCGCCTGCAGGTTGGTCGTCGAGTCCACCGTACCCAGACCGGCACCGAACAGGAACAGCGCGCCAATCAGCAGGGGCACCGTGGACACCGTCGCCAGCAACGGCAGCGCCAGGCAGATCAGCAGCGTGCCGCCGGTCAGCACGCGCCGACAGCCGAAGCGCGTCGCCAGCACGCCGGCCAGCGGCATCGCCAGGATCGAGCCGACCCCCAGGCTCAGTAGCAGCAGGCCGAGGGTGCCTTCATCCAGCCCGGCCCGTGCCTTGGCGTAGGGCACCAGCGGCGCCCACGCGGCAATGCCAAAGCCGGCGATGAAGAATGCGATGCGGGTCGACATCTGCTCGAGGCGCCCAGGAATTACCTGGGCGGGTGACGTGATGGCGGTCATGGAAAATCCTTGGTCTTTCAATGGAAGCGACAAACAGGGGCACATCCTTGCACATCAGTGACCGTCAGACGACCTCGGGGTTCGTCACCAGGCGGTTCGTTGATCCGAGGAAATCGCCTACAGTGGGCAATCACTCCAGACTCAACCCAGGATCTGTTCATGACCTCGTTGTTTGATGCACGCGGGAACATCTATGCGGTGGTCAGCCCCCAGCAATTGCGCGAACTGGGGATCGACCTGCCTGACACCGCCGCCGAGGCGGCGCAACAACGAATGGCCTGGACTTCACGGGCGATCCTGGCCTGCTGCAGTTGGGCGACGGGCACGCGGCCAGACGGGGCCAAGGCCCATCGCAGCGATGGTTTGCTGGTCGGCCCATTTCAACAGGCCGCGCCCTTTGACCTGTTGATCGTCAACACCGACGGGACCCTGGCCGAGCGCAGCGGCAATGGCTTGACCATCTTCGCCCAGGCGCTGACCGAGCAGGGCTTGATGCTGGCCGAGGGCTGCAGTCTGCTCAAGGTCCATCATGACCAGGGCAACGCCCGGTCGCCCGTGCAAACCTCGGTACACGCGGCCGAAGTCGAGGCTGTGCAAGGGTTTTGGCTGGACCTGGGCAAGCCTCAGTTCGGCCCGCCGGCGGTGGCGGCTCAGGGAGTGTCAGCGGCGCAGTTGAATCAGCGACCACTGAGCCATGTGCCACAGCTGGCCCGGGTCAATCCTCAGTGGCAACACAGTCAATTCGTGCGCATCGGCAACCCCCATTGCGTGACGTTGGTGACCCAGGCGGACGGGCTGCCGAGCAACCTGCAGATGGCCGCTCCCGGCCTGGCGGACGACCTGACTCGCATTGCATTCGCCCCACCCAGCGGCGGGGGGCAGCCCTGTGCCGCCGGGGTCAATCTGCAATGGGCAATGCGCGAATCGGCCAACCGCCTCAGTGCCCGGGTGTTCGAACGCGGCGAAGGCCCGACCGCGTCCTCGGGCACCAGCGCCAGCGCGGTGGCCTGTGCCGCGTGGAGCGTCGGCTGGGTGACCGCGGGCACGGTAGCGGTGGTGATGCCCGGCGGCACGGCCCCAGTGTTGCTCGAAGAGCAAGACGGTGAGTTGAACCGGGTCAGCTTGTTCGGGACGGCGCGCTTGATCCGGTGAATTCAGATCCGCCATCGCGAGCAAGCTCGCACAAGGGTTAAGGCTGCCCACAAATCCCGCATACACCCAGCAAACCTTTGTAGGAGCGAGCCTGCTCGCGAAGAACCTGAGGGCGACGCGTTGTTTCAGGCAGCACGCGTTATCGTTGACGACCATCGCGAGCAGGCTCGCACAGGGTGATTTTTGCCATGCCTGGCCCCTTGTGGGAGCGAGCTTGCTCGCGATGAGGCCGATCGGATCAAGCCGAGCCAAACATCTCGACCACCGGCATCTGGCGTTTCATCAACACCTTGCCGCCGCGGATCGAGTACAGCGGCAATCCCTGGCTGCGGATCACTTCGTAGTCACTGTCGGCCGAGAGGATCAGCAGGTTGGCTGGCCGCCCCGGTTCCAGCCCGTAGCGGTCGCCCAGGGCCATGGCCTTGGCGCTGTTTTCGGTCACCAGGTCCAGCGAGCTTTGCAGGTTGCGGTAGCCGAGCATGTGGCAGATGTGCAGGCCGGCTTCCAGGACCCGCAAGATGTTGCCATTGCCCAGTGGGTACCACGGGTCGACGATCGAGTCCTGGCCAAAACACACGTTCATGCCGGCTTCGAGCAACTCGTTGACCCGGGTCACGCCCCGGCGTTTCGGGAAATTGTCGAAGCGCCCTTGCAAGTGAATGCTCTCGGTCGGGCAGGAGACAAAACTGATCCCCGAGTGCCCCAGCAGGCGAAACAGCTTGGCGCAGTAGGCGTTGTCGTAGGAGCCCATGGCCGTGGTGTGGCTGGCGGTCACCCGCGCACCCATGTCGCGGCTGCGGGCTTCTTCGGCCAGCACTTCGAGAAAGCGTGAGTGCGGGTCGTCGGTTTCGTCGCAATGCACGTCCACTAGGCAGCCGGTGCGCTCGGCCAGGTCCATCAGGAATTTCACCGAGCTGACGCCCTGGTCGCGGGTGTATTCAAAATGCGGAATGCCCCCCACCACGTCGGCGCCCAGGCGAATCGCTTCCTCCATCAGCTCGCGGCCATTGCGGTAGGACTCGATGCCTTCCTGGGGAAAGGCGACGATCTGCAGGTCGATCAGGTGCCGGCTCTCTTCGCGCACTTCGAGCATGGCCTTGAGCGCGGTCAGTTGCGGGTCGGTGACATCGACGTGGGTGCGCACATGCTGGATGCCATGGGCGGCGAGGGCGTTGATGGTCTTTTTCGCCCGGGTCTTGGTGTCTTCCTGGGTAATGGTCGCCTTACGCTCGCCCCAGCATTCGATGCCTTCGAACAGCGTGCCGCTCATGTTCCAGCGCGGCTCACCGGCGGTCAGCGTGGCGTCGAGGTGAATGTGCGGCTCGACGAAAGGCGGCACCACCAGGTTGCCGTTCGCGTCGAGGTCGTCGGGGCCCAGGGTCGGTGCCTCGGTCTGGCGGGCGATCCCGCTGATCAGGCCGTTTTCCAGGTGCAGCTCATGCAAGCCTTCACGGTTGCGCAGGCGGGCGTTGATGATGTGCATCAGGCGAATCCCTTTATAGATCTGGTAGTGCTGCGCTGGAGGTACGGGTCCCCAGGACGCAGGTCAATGCCACATACGTTAGCGCGGCAGCGCCGATCCCTACCAGCGGCGCGACCCACGGCGAGCCGAACGCGGCGAGGGTGCCGACTGCATAGGCGCCGAGTCCGGCCCAGTTGAAGGCCGGCAGCCGGGCATCGGCCAGGCGCGGATAGTGGCCACGATAACGGTAGAAGAAGTCCGCCATGATCACTCCACCAATCGGCGGAATCACCGTGCCCAACAGGATCAGGTAAGGGACCAGCATGTCGTACATGCCCAGCAGCGCCAGCAGAGTGCCGATCACGGCGCCGGCCAGGGTCACGGTTTTGCGCCGCCGGGTGCGCAACAGGTTGCAGCCGGCCACGGCGAAGTTGTAGATGGTGTTGTCCTGGGTGCTCCAGATGTTGAGCAGCAGCATGGCCATCGCAGCGATGGCGAACCCTTGCAACAGCAGGACCTCGACCACATCCGGTTGCTGATAGACGATGGCCCCATAGGCACCGATCAGGACCATCAGGCCGTTGCCAAGGAAAAACCCGATCAGGCTCGCCAGCACCGCGACCCGGGCGGAACGGGAAAAGCGGGTCCAGTTGGTGGCCTGGGTCGCACCGCTGACAAAGGTGCCGAACACCAGGGTGATGGCGGTCGACCAGTCCATGTGGCTGCTCGGCACCACTGCCAGCAGCGCGTCGAGGCCACCGATCTGCAGCGTGGAAACCCACATCGACAGCATCAGCAGCAGCATCATCGCCGGCACCGCGATGTAGGAGAGGATTTCCAGGCCGCGATAGCCGACATAGGCCGTGGCGCAGAACACCAGGCCGAACAGCACCATCAGCCCCAGCACCGTACCGTCGCTCAACTGCAAATATTTGCCCAGCACCACGGCAGCCGTGGCCGTGCCCCAGGCATACCAGCCAATCTGGGTGAAACCGAGGATCAGGTCGCTGAGCTTGCTGCCCAGTTCACCAAAGCAGAAACGTCCCATCAGCACCGAGTTGAGGCCGCTCTTGAAGGCGATGTAGCCCAGGCCTGCGGCATACATGCCCAGCAGCAAGTTGCCGAGGACAATCACCGTCATCATTTCGGCAAAACTGAATGCCACCCCGAGTTTGCCGCCGGCAAACATGGTCGCGGTAAAAAAAGTGAAGCCCAGCAGCACCATGGCAGTCGACATCAGGCCCTTGCGGGCATGCATCGGCACCTCACTGAGAGGGTAGTCATTGCCCGGATCGTTCTGCGTCATATGGCGTTCCTTGCGAGAGAGGAGGACGCGGGGGTGTTGCAGTGCTCATGCCAAAGCCGGTGATGGCCCTATTACTTATAGTCGAGCGCGGGTATTTGGCCCAAGGCGGGCTCGAAAGCGGTGCACCTGACCAAACACCGGACCCAAGTGGGAGCGCGTCTTCAGTCACAAGGAGCGCCAAACTACAGGCATAAAAAAACCACCGGGACGGTGGTTTTTTCGACTGCCTGGCTCACTCGCCGCGATAGATGCAACCGCTGGTGCAGGTCTCGTGGATGCGGATTGCACTGAGTTCCGGCAGCAGTGGCTTGAGTTCATTCCAGATGAACTTGGCCAGCACTTCACTGGTCGGGTTTTCCAGGCCAGGGATGTCGTTCAGGTAGTTGTGGTCGAGGCGCTCGTACAGCGGCTTGAAGATCGCCTTGATTTCCGAGAAGTCACGGATCCAGCCAGTGTGCGGGTCGAGGTCACCGCTCAGGTGGATCGCCACTTTGAACGAGTGGCCGTGCAGGCGCCCGCATTTGTGGCCGTCCGGAACGTGGGGCAGGCGGTGGGCGGACTCGAAGGTGAATTCTTTGAAAATTTCCACAGTGGTTTGAGCTCTGTCAGGTGGCTATCGCCCGCGGCGATGGGGCTGGCCGCGAGTTTAACAGCTTGAAATAACGCTTGCGGGAAAACACTGACTAAAGGGTCAGCAAGTGCTCGCCCAGGCGGCCGTTGGCGGCCAGTTCGAGGAACTCGTCGCCCAGGCGCTGGCTTTCCTGCATGGTGGTGCGCCAGTATTTCTGGCGGCCGGGGGCATCATCCATGAATCGCTTGAAGTCGTTGCGGTCCGGGAGTTTGCCGTAGGGCAGGCGGGCCAGGTAGTCCTTGGACGGTGCCAGCAACAGCACATCCTGCAAGCGCTGGGGGCAGGCGCGACGCCAGGGTAGGGTCTTGTCGAACCAGCCAGGAATTACCCGGTCGGTAAAGTGCGGATAAAGCACGATGTCGTCGCCGCTGTAGGGCAAATCGAGGTGGTAGTCCAGCAGGCCACCGTCGCGAAAGGTCCCGGCTCCGGCCCCCGGCAGGTCACGCACGCCCTCCATGACCATCGGGATCGAACCCGACGCGAGCAAGGCCTGGCGCAAGTTGCTGGCATTCAACGCGACATAACGCGAAGGGAAGTCGTGCAGGGCATTGAGCGGCGGCGCGAGGCGCGGATCATGGATGATCAGCCGTTCGAAATGTCGCGACAAGCGTGCGCGTCCCCGCAGGTTGTCGGCGATCACCGACGACAGCCCCAGGCCAAGGCGGCCGCGGTGATCGTCCGCCAGCAGGCCGTGGCTCCTGACCACCATGATGTTCAAACGGTAGTGGGGGTTGTCGAGGATCCGCGCATCGCGGCCATCGAGCAGTTCATCGAGCATGCGCCGCGAGCTCTGGCTGATCTGCGCCATGCTTACGCCTTTGCTGAAATGCTGTTCGGTGTAGAGCTGGCCCAGGCGCTGGATACCTTCGGCGGCGTCCGGCAAGCAAGCACTGGCGAAGCGCCAGGAACCCACCGAGGCGCCAATCAGCGAGCGCTCACGGGGCGCGGCCGGCAACCACTCGCCGAACAGCGCCAGGTCCAGGCCCTGGATGCCCAGGGCTTTGGGCCCACCGGCGGCACCGGGCAGCGTGCCCACGTGCATCGCGTTCAGGCCCTGTTGCCGAATCCGCGTGAAAGCCCGCGGTCCGGCCTTGAGGGTCAGGGCCGGGAATTTGATATGGATAGCGCTCATACAGCTCTCGCTTAGTGCAGCCAGGCTTGCGGGGCATCCTGGGGACGCCATCGCCGGCAAGCCGCGCTCCTGCTGGGTTGGTGTACGTCGTCCATCAATGATGGCGATTCAGTTTGAATTAAGTTGCTGCCGTTAGTCTGGGCCCATACCGATCTGGAGACCGCCCATGAAAACCCTGACCACCCTGTTCACCGCCAGCCTGATCGCCCTGACGGCCAGCCTGGCCCACGCCCGTGACTTGGGACCGGATGAGGCCCTGAGGTTGCGTGACGCTGGTACCATTGTGTCTTTCGAGAAGCTCAATGCCAGCGCACTGGCCAAACACCCCGGCGCGACCATCACTGAAACCGAACTGGAAGAAGAGTACGGCAAGTACATCTACCAGATCGAGTTGCGTGATCAACAAGGCATTCAGTGGGACCTGGAATTGGACGCTGTCAGCGGGCAGCTACTCAAGGATCATCAGGATACGTAATGAAGGTTAATCTGCGCGCTTATGGGCTTGGTGCCCTGGCGCTACTGGCGGTCTGCTCACTGGCAGTGGCCCGCGATCTCGATCAGGACGAAGCCCTGCGCCTGCGCCAGCAAGGGGTGATCCTGCCGCTGGAGCAACTGCTGCAGCAGGCGCTGGACCGCTACCCTGGCGCCAAGCTCCTGGAAGCGGAGCTGGAAGAGAAGCATGACGTCTACATTTATGAAGTCGAACTGCTGACCCCGCAGGGCGTGGTGCGTGAGCTGGACCTGGACGCCAGGACCGGCCGTTTACTCAAAGACAAGGAAGATTGATCGATGCGTTTGCTTCTGGTGGAAGACCACGTGCCGCTGGCCGACGAGTTGTTGGCCGGACTCAATCGCCAGGGTTACGCGGTGGACTGGCTGGCCGATGGACGCGATGCCGTGTACCAGGGCAGCAGCGAGCCCTATGACCTGATCGTCCTCGACCTCGGCTTGCCGGGCCTGCCGGGTCTGGAAGTGCTCAGCCAATGGCGCGCGGGTGGCCTGGCCACGCCGGTGCTGGTGCTGACCGCGCGCGACTCCTGGGCCGAACGCATCGAGGGGCTCAAGGCGGGCGCCGACGACTACCTGACTAAACCTTTTCACCCCGAAGAGCTGCACCTGCGGATTCAGGCGCTGCTGCGCCGTTCCCACGGCCAGGCCAATCAGCCGACGCTCAAGTCCGCCGGCCTGCACCTGGACGAGGGCCGGCAGTGCGTGGTTCGCGATGGCGCCGATATCCAGTTGACCGCCGCCGAATTCCGCCTGTTGCGCTACTTCATGCTGCACCCGCAGCAGATCCTGTCCAAAAGCCACCTGGCCGAACACCTCTACGACGGTGAAACCGAGCGCGACTCCAATGTCCTCGAAGTCCACGTCAACCACCTGCGGCGCAAGCTGGGGCGCAGCGTGATCGAAACCCGTCGAGGCCAGGGCTACCTGTTCGGTGGGCAGGCGCAGTGAGGTCGATCCAGCGGCGCTTGAGCCTGGGCCTGATCAGCGTGTTGCTGATCGTCGGCCTGGTGCTGGTGCAGACCAGCCTGTGGTTGTTCGAACAGGGGCTGCAACGCTACCTCGAAGCGGGCCTGCGCAACGACAGTGAAAACCTGCTGGTGGCCCTGGTGCGCGGCCCGCAAGGCGTGCAATTGGACGAGCGTCGCCTGTCGCCGGCCTATCAGCGGCCATTCTCCGGGCATTATTTCCGCATCGATTTTGCCGACACCCACTGGCGTTCGCGTTCGTTGTGGGACCAGGAACTGCCGTTGCTCGAGCAGCCGGGCCTGCACAGCAACCTGCAATTAGGGCCTGAGGGTCAACAGCTGCTGGTGTTGCGTTCGGACTACCGGCGTCTGGGCCAGTCGATCTCCATCAGCGTGGCCCAGGACTACACCCCGGTGCAGGAGAGCTTCCGGCGCATGCGTCAGATCGGCCTCGGCCTCGGCCTGGCCTGCCTGCTGCTGATTCTGCTGTTGCAGCGGATCACCGTGCGCCGCGCCCTGCGCCCGCTGGAAAGCGCGCGCGAGCAGATCGCCCAATTGCAACAGGGGCAACGCTCGCAACTGGACGCCCAGGTCCCCGAAGAACTGGAACCCCTGGTGGCGCAGATCAACCATCTGCTGGCGCACACCGAAGACAGCCTCAAGCGCTCGCGCAATGCCCTGGGCAACCTCGGCCATGCGCTGAAGACCCCGTTGGCGGTGTTGCTGAGCCTGGCTTCCAGCGACAAGCTGGATGCCCATCCCGAGCTGCGTAAAGTCCTGCAAACGCAACTGGAGCAGGTGCAGCAGCGCTTGAACCGTGAACTGAACCGCGCGCGACTGGCCGGTGACGCCTTACCCGGTGCGTTGTTTGATTGCGATGCCGAGCTGCCGGGGTTACTGGCTACCTTGAACATGATTCACGGCGAACACCTGGACCTCAGTTACGTCGCGCCGGCCGGTCTGCACCTGCCGTGGGATCGCGAGGACTTGCTGGAATTGCTCGGCAACTTGCTGGACAACGCCTGCAAATGGGCCGACGCCGAGGTGCGCCTGAGCGTGGCGCAGGCGCCCGAGGGCTTTGTGCTGGCGGTCGAAGACGATGGCCCGGGGATTCCCGAAGCCCAGCGCGACCAGGTATTCAGCCGCGGTACGCGCCTGGATGAACAGACCAACGGGCATGGCCTGGGCTTGGGCATCGTGCGCGATATCGTCGAGGCGTGGGGCGGGATATTGCGCTTGGAAGAAAGCCAGTGGGGCGGATTGCGGGTAGTGATCGAGTTACCCAGGATCTGATAGCCGATCAGGCCAGTGGGGCGCGTCTGTTCGCCCCACTGGCGCTGGATTACACCCGGAACTGATCCATCAGGCTCTGCTGCTGGTTGGCCAGAGTGTTGAGCGACTGGCTGACCCGCGCCGACTCATTGGCCTGGCCCGACAGCGACTCGGTCACGTCGCGGATGGTTGCCACGTTGTTATTGATCTCTTCGGCCACCGCGCTCTGTTCTTCGGCGGCACTGGCAATCTGCAGGTTCATGTCGGTAATCACCGTCACCGCGTCGCCGATCTGGCGCAGTGCGGTCACGGCCTGGCCAACCTGCTCGACGCTGCCCTGGGCCTGACGGTGGCTGTTGCCCATTGCGCCGACCACTTGTTGGGTGCCGCTTTGCAGTTGCTCGATCACCTGGCGGGTTTCCTCCACCGACTCTTGCGTGCGGCGGGCGAGGTTGCGCACCTCGTCGGCCACTACCGCAAAACCGCGCCCGGCTTCCCCGGCGCGCGCGGCCTCAATGGCGGCGTTGAGCGCCAGCAGGTTGGTCTGCTCGGCGATGGCGCGAATCACTTCCAGCACCGATCCGATTTTCTCGCTGTTGGCCGCCAGGCCTTCGACCTGGACCATGGCCGTGCTCATGTCGGCGGCCAGGCTGTCGATGCTGGCGGTGGTGCGGTCGATCACGGTCAGGCCCTGGCGGGTTGCCTGGTCCGCGTCGCGCGCCGCTTGTGCCGCCTGCGCTGCACTGCGGGCGACGTCCTGGGCGGTGGCGCTCATTTCGTGGGAGGCGGTGGCCACCTGATCGACCTGGCGATACTGCTGCTCCATCCCGGCGCTGGTCTGGGTGGCGATGGCCGAGGACTGGTCGGCGGTGCTGCGGGCGTCCTGCACCGAACGTTTGACCTCGGCGATGATCGGTTGCAGCTTGTCGAGGAAGCGGTTGAACCAGCCGGCCAGTTGCCCGAGTTCGTCCTGCTTGTCGTAGGCCAGGCGCCGGGTCAAGTCGCCTTCGCCGCTGGCGATGTCTTCGAGCATCTGGGCCACGCCGAGAATCGGCCGGGTCACGCTGCGGGCCATCAGCCACACCAGCAGCAGGCCGATGACCGCGGCTATCAGGCCCAGGCCCAACTCGATCAGGGTGCCGGTGGTGTTGGTGGCGTCGAGTTCGGCCTGCAGGGCTTGCGCCGGGCCGACCACGACCTGTTGCGGCACGTCGAGCAACACCCCCCAGGCCTTGCCGCCGGGAATCGGTTCGAACGGCGAGAGCACCTTGAGTTGCTGCTGGCTACGCAGGCTCTGGGTCTGGTTACTGGTGCCCAGCATGCGCAGCAGTTCGCTGCCGTCCTGGTCCACCGTGCCCAGGCGCTGGCTGAGTTTGCTGGCGTCCGGGCTGTAGCCGGCGAGCAGGCCGACGGGGCTGAGGATGCTGACGCTCGTCTGGCCGTCGTAGAGTTCGCGGCTCGCCTGCTGGCTGACGGCCTGCAGGCTGTTGAGGTTGATGTCCACCGACAGCGAGGCGATGACTTTGCCATCCGCCAGCAAGGGGAAGACGATGCTGGTCATCAGCACGTTCTGGCCATCGATCACATAGAAGTAGGGTTCGATCACGCAGGGCTTGAGGGTTGCGCGCGGGCAAGTGAACCAGGCATTGGCCGGTTCGCCGCTGGGGCCGGTGCTGGTGTCGGCCATGTCGCTTTCAGGCAGCGCCATTGAGTTCAACTTGCCGGCGGTCGGCTGCGACCAGTACAGGGCAAAGCGGCCCTTGTCGTTGCTGCCCAGTTCATCCTGGCCGGCAAACAGCTCATCCTTGCCATCCAGGGCGTTGGCTTCGAACACCAGCGACAGCCCGAGTAGTTGCGGGTTGGCCTGCAGCGCCGACTTGACCTGGCGGGTCAGGTCTTCGCGCAGGTCGAAGGCGTCGAGGAAACGTTTCTCGGCCTGTTCGCGCAGGAACAGTACCTGGCGCGAGAAGCCATGGCCATATTGATAGGCGTCCATGAACTGCTGGCGAATCCCCAGCGCCTGGACTTCGCCCTGGGCTTCGATGCGCGACTGGGCCGCTTCATTGAGCATGCTCATGCTCGACGCCTTGACCAGTTCGGAACTGTGCTCCATGCGATACAGCGACAGGCCCACCAGCAAGGTCACGATACCGGCCAGGCACAGCCCGGCCAGCAGGGTGATTTTCCATTGAATCGACAGCTGTCTGAGTGACATGGAGGCGCCCTTAATCGATAAATATCCAAGACCTGGACCTGTAACGGCCTCGTCAGCGCTTTCTTGAGTCCTGTACCAACTACCGCGTAGCTTTTGACAAGCGCGGCGGGCTGCGGCACAGTGCGCGCCCTCTAATAAAACCTCTATTCCATCCGGTGTCGGCCCTTGCAGCTGGCAGGCCGGACTCATCCCGTTTGCGCCGCGTTCAGCGGCGACTGTGCCTTGAGGTAACGATGATTAATGCAGTAATTGCCGCGGTCGGCATCATGCTGGTACTCAGCCTGTCCCGCGTGCATGTGGTGATCGCGCTGATCATTGGCGCCCTGGTGGGTGGCCTGACCGGCGGCCTGGGTATGGAAGCGACGCTCAAGGCCTTCAACAGTGGCCTGGGCGGCGGCGCGACCGTGGCGTTGTCCTACGCCTTGCTCGGCGCCTTTGCGGTGGCGATTGCCAAGTCTGGCCTGGCCCATGCACTGGCAGACAAGGCCCTGGCCCTGGTGGATCGGCAGGACGCCAACGGCGGCGGCCAGGTCAAGTGGTTGCTGATCGGTTTGCTCTGGGTGGTGGCGATCGCCTCGCAGAACATCCTGCCGATTCACATTGCCTTTATCCCGCTGCTGGTGCCACCGCTGCTGTATGTGCTGACCAAGTTGCAACTGGATCGCCGCTTGATCGCCTGCGTCATGACCTTCGGCTTGATCACGCCGTACATGTTCCTGCCGGTGGGGTTCGGCAATATCTTCCTTAATGAGATTCTGCTGGCCAACGTGGCCAAGAGCGGCGTCGACATCAGTGGCGTCAACGTCACCCACGCCATGGGTATTCCGGCGTTGGGCATGGTGTTCGGGTTGTTGCTGGCGTTTGTCAGCTACCGCAAGAAACGCGTGTATGACCTGGAGAAAATCGAGCGGGTCGAGCAGGTGGCAGTCCAGTACAACCCGCTGACCTTGATGGTGGCAGGGCTGGCGATTGCCGCCGCCTTCATCATCCAGTTGCTGCTGGATTCGATGATTATCGGCGCTTTGGCCGGGTTCCTGATTTTCTCGGTATCGGGTGTGGTGCGCTGGCGCGAGACCGACGATCTGTTCACCGAAGGCATGAAGATGATGGCGATGATTGGTTTCATCATGATCGCCGCCTCTGGGTTCGCCGAGGTCATGAAGGCCACCGGCGAGGTGCAGACCCTGGTTGAGACGTCGGCGGCGTGGATCGGCCACAGCAAGGGTGTCGGTGCGTTGCTGATGCTGCTGGTCGGGCTGCTGGTGACCATGGGCATCGGCTCGTCCTTTTCCACGGTGCCGATCCTGGCTGCGATCTTCGTGCCGCTGTGCGTGCAACTGGGCTTCAGTCCGTTGGCCATCGTCTGCATCGTCGGCACTGCTGGTGCGCTGGGCGACGCCGGTTCACCGGCTTCCGACTCGACCCTGGGGCCGACCTCGGGCCTGAACATCGACGGCCAGCATCACCATATCTGGGACACCGTGGTCCCGACGTTCCTGCACTACAACCTGCCGTTGCTGGCGTTTGGTTGGGTGGCGGCGATGGTGTTGTAACCCGGCAGTCAAGCTTGTTGCAGGGGCGGCGCTCGCTTGCGGCGCCCGCTTGCGGTGCTTGTATTCATCCTGGATGGGCGCGTTATCGTTGACGTTCTTCGCGAGCAAGCTCGCTCCTACAAGGGGGCTGGGTGTGTGCCTAGAGGGATTGTGTAGGCGCGAGGGCCACGATCAGCCCTTGTTCACGTCTCGCATCAACAGCCCATATTGCAAGTCCACCGCATCCGGAATCGGCAGGTAGACGATGTGGCCGTCCCCCGGTGCCACTTCCAGTGGCTCGCCTTTGGCGTTCTGCAACTGCTGCAGATCGAAGTGGAAATTGCCTTTGGGGGTCATCAGCTCCATGTGGTCGCCCAGGGCAAAGCGGTTTTTCACCTTGACCTCGGCCAGGCGTTCACGGCGCTCGCCGGTCAGCTCGCCGACGAACTGCTGGCGGTCACAGACCGAACTGCCGTTCTGGTAGTTCTGGTATTCGTCGTGGACGTGACGGCGCAGGAAACCTTCGGTGTAGCCGCGCTGGGCCAGGGATTCCAGGTCAGTCATCAGGCTGCGGTCGAACGGACGGCCGGCCACGGCGTCGTCGATTGCACGGCGGTAGACCTGGGTGGTGCGTGCGCAATAGAAGTGCGACTTGGTTCGGCCTTCGATCTTCAGCGAATGCACGCCCATGTGCGTCAGACGCTCCACGTGCTGCACGGCGCGCAGGTCCTTGGCGTTCATGATGTAGGTGCCGTGCTCATCTTCAAAGGCCGGCAGCAGTTCGTCCGGGCGATTGGCTTCCTGCAACAGGAACACCTGGTCGGTCGGTGTGCCGAGGCCCAGGGTCGGTTCCGGCGCAAACTGCTGGACGATCTGGCCCACGTGGTTTTCCGTTGCCGGCTGGGCTGCATACTTCCAGCGGCAGGCGTTGGTGCAGGAACCCTGGTTGGCATCGCGCTTGTTCATGTAGCCCGACAGCAGGCAGCGCCCGGAATAGGCCATGCACAGTGCGCCGTGGACAAACACTTCCAGCTCCATGGCCGGTACCTGCTGGCGGATCTCGGCGATTTCCTCCAGGGATAACTCGCGCGAGAGGATGATCCGGCTCAGCCCTTGCTGTTGCCAGAACTCGACACTGGCCCAGTTGACGGTATTGGCTTGCACCGAGAGGTGGATCGGCATCTGCGGGAAATGCCGGCGCACCAGCATGATCAAGCCCGGGTCGGACATGATCAGCGCGTCCGGGGCCATGGCAATCACCGGTTCGAGGTCCTTGAGAAAGGTCTTGAGCTTGGCGTTGTGCGGGGCGATGTTGATCACCACGTAAAAGCGCTTGCCCTGAGCCTGGGCCTCGCTGATCCCGAGGGCCAGGTTGGCGTGATCGAACTCATTGTTGCGCACCCGCAGGCTGTAGCGCGGCTGGCCGGCATACACCGCATCGGCACCATAGGCGAAGGCATAACGCATGTTTTTCAGGGTGCCGGCAGGGGCAAGCAGTTCGGGCGTGGCGAGAGTCATGGCAGCGTCGATCGCAAAAGGGCGCGAGGGTAGGGCAGGTGCGCCGGACGTTTATTGATCTGGATCTATGCTCGATGAAGAAATCACGGCACTCGCGCGTTGCGTGGCTGACTAACCTGTAAGGCGCAGTCGGCGTTTTTCAGACATGGATCGGACATGAACCACTCCTCGATACAGAACAAATCACTGATGGTCCTGCTGGTCCTGGTCACCCTGGCGTTTATCTGGATTCTCCTGCCGTTCTACGGTGCGGTGTTCTGGGCGGTGATCCTGGGCATCGTGTTTGCCCCGTTGCAGCATCGGCTGCAATTGAAGTTTGGCTGGCAACGTAACCTGGTCTCGCTGTTTACCCTTAGCGTGTGCCTGGTGATCGCGATCTTGCCGGTGATCATCATCAGCGCCTTGCTGGTGCAGGAGGGAGCCACGCTCTACAAGAACATCGAGAGCGGCGAACTGGACATTGCCGGCTATCTGGCGCAGTTCAAACACAGCCTGCCGCCGTATTTCCAGCACCTGCTGGATCGTTTCGGCATGGGCGACTTGAGTGGCTTGCGGGAAAAAATCGTCAAGGGGGCGATGCAGGGCAGCGAGTTTTTTGCCACCCAGGCGTTCAGCTTCGGTCAGGGCACGTTCGAGTTCCTGGTGAGTTTTTTCATCATGCTGTACCTGCTGTTCTTCTTTTTACGCGACGGCCCGGAACTGGCGCGCAAGCTGCGCACGGCAGTGCCTTTGGAAGAGCATCAAAAACGCCGCCTGCAGCTCAAGTTAAACCGCGTGGTGCGGGCCACGGTCAAAGGCAACCTGCTGGTGGCCGTCACGCAGGGCGCGCTGGGTGGGCTGATCTTCTGGTTCCTGGACATTCCCAGTGCGCTGCTCTGGGCGGTGTTGATGGCGTTTCTGTCGCTGTTGCCGGCGGTGGGGGCGGGGATTGTCTGGGCGCCCGTCGCAGCCTGGTTCCTGCTCAGTGGTGCGGTCTGGCAGGGGGTGGTCCTGGGGTTGTACGGGGTGTTCGTGATCGGCCTGGTGGATAACGTGTTGCGCCCGATCCTGGTAGGCAAGGACACCAAGATGCCGGATTACCTGATCCTGATCTCGACCCTGGGCGGCCTGGCGGTTTTCGGGCTCAATGGTTTTGTCATTGGTCCGTTGATCGCCGCACTGTTCATCTCCAGCTGGGCGCTGTACGTCGAAACCAAGCCGCGGGTGCAGTTGCCTTAAGCGCTCAGGGTAAAACTGCCGATGCGTTGCGACAGGGCCTGGGCGGCGGGCAGCGAGGTCAGCGGGCCACTGATGGCCTCGCCGTCCTGCACCACATACCAACAGGCGAGCAATCCCAGCTCTCTGAGGGGCGCGGGGACGGCGCTACCAATCACGGACATGATCTGAACCTTGGGCATAAGTACCTCCATCAATCGATGGAGCTACCTTACCGGCGCGCTGATTCCTGGGACAATCAACGCGCTCGATAGTGGACATTGACGGCGTTGGGGCGGTCAGTCGACGACCTGGTCGAGCATGTTCATGACTTCGTGTTCATTGAGCAGGCCTTTGCGCACCAGGTTCTCGGCCAGTAGCGAAAGAAACTTGGCACTGCGATGGCCCTCAAGGTGCTTGAGTTCGGTCAGTGCGCTATAGACCTTGCTGGAGGTGCAGAGTCCGACAATGCGGTGCGGGTTTTGCGTGGGCATAGAGGGTCGTCCTTGTTTTTATTAACCGTTTGTGACGGACAGAATAGAGATTGCGGTCCTGTCATGACATAAATATGACACCTGGGCGACGCAAGCCAGGCTATTCGTCGGATCCATCATGCGCCATCTTGCCGCAGGCATTGTCCCGGCAGCGACCTTGGCGAGATTTATTCAGACATGCAATCGGCTGCAAAACGGCAACAGGCCCCGCAGCGATGCGAGGCCTGGGGTTTTTATCGGCCAGCGCTTACCAGCGTGGACCGTAGTAGCGGGGCGGGCCGTAATAACCATGGGGCGGGCCGTAGTACACCGGTGCCGGGCGGTAGTAGACCGGTTGTTGCACATACACCGGCTGCGGCTGGTAGTAGACCGGCGGCGGTTGCTGGATGTACACCGGTTGCGGCTGGAGGTAGACCGGTTGCTGGACATACACGGGGCGTTGCGAGTTGGCGATCACCGAGCCTGCGACCACGGCACCGACAACCGCGCCGACTGCCGCCGGCGCACCCCATCCGTAGTAACCACCACCGTGGGCCTGGGCCTGTCCTGCGACAGCGAAGGCTCCGATCAGCAAGGCAATTGCAGGGAATTTACGGAGCATGATGGTTCCTCGTTGTGTCTCCCCGGCGCCTGGTTCTGCGATAGAGCCAGCAAGTGTCGCGGGGATATCTCTCAGACAGCGTTTTTT
This sequence comes from Pseudomonas sp. Irchel 3H3, assembly GCF_900187635.1. Lineage (NCBI taxonomy): Bacteria > Pseudomonadati > Pseudomonadota > Gammaproteobacteria > Pseudomonadales > Pseudomonadaceae > Pseudomonas > Pseudomonas sp. Irchel 3H3. The sequence continues at coordinate 158,349 of NZ_FYEC01000007.1, forward strand.
GGCGATTTCACGAGGCGCCTGGGTAAATTTTGTGTAAGGTCTGTAGCGCCGTCCGGACCCGGCTACGCCAACAGGGCCGGGCACCTTGTCATGATTGATCAACGTTTGCGGGCTGGCTAATCCCGTTGGTCTGAAAGTGCTTAGCGAAGGAGTTCCACATGCTGATGAACCCGAACAAAGACACCCAACTGTGCATGTCGTTGTCGGGGCGCCCCGGAAATTTCGGCCTGCGTTTCCACAACCATCTGTACGAGCAACTGGGCCTGAACTTCTACTACAAAGCGTTCAGCAGCCAGGACCTGCCGGGGGCGGTGGCGGGGATTCGCGCCCTGGGTATCCGCGGTTGTGGGGTGTCGATGCCGTTCAAGGAAGCCTGCATCGCCCTGGTCGATGAGCTGGACGCATCGGCGGCGGCCATCGCCTCGATCAACACCATCGTCAACACCAACGGTCATCTCAAGGCCTACAACACCGACTACATCGCGATCGCGCAATTACTCAAGAGCCACGCCGTGCCGCAGGCTTCAAGCTTCGCCTTGCGCGGCAGCGGTGGCATGGCCAAGGCGGTTGCCAGTGCCCTGCGCGATGGCGGCTACAGCAACGGCCTGATCGTGGCCCGCAATGCAAGTGCCGGACGCGCCCTGGCCGACTCGCTGGGGTATCGCTGGCAAGCGGAACTGGGCGAGGAGCGCCCGCAGATGCTGATCAACGTCACGCCCATTGGCATGGCCGGTGGCAGCGAGGCCGAGCAACTGGCGTTCCCGGCCGAGGTGATCGATCAGGCGCAGATCGTCTTCGATGTGGTGGCGATTCCCTCGCAAACTCCGCTGATCGTGCAGGCCCAGGCGGCTGGCAAGCAGGTGATCACCGGCCTTGAAGTCATCGCCATCCAGGCGCTGGAGCAGTTTGTGTTGTACACCGGCGTGCGCCCCAGCGAAGCGCAATTCCAGCAAGCGGTGGCGTTTGCCCGCGCCTGATCAGGCGGCGGGGCAGGGTAGACGGGCCCGGCAGGGTTACTCGAGTCGGGCCAGGCGCTCTTCAAGCGCGGCAATTCGCGCTTCCAGCTCTTCAATGCGCTCCAGGGACACACCGCTGGCGCTGCCGCGCTCCACCGGGTTCTGGCGCGCCGCGAGGATCGCTTCGATATCCGCCGGGTCGCCCAAGGCGTGCATGTAGCGGTCTTCGCGCTGGCCCGCCTGGCGCGGGATGAGCAGCGCCAGGTTACGGGCGATCAGGCGTTCCAGTTGATGCACGACTTGCTCGGCATCTTCGAAGTCGTGCATGCGGCCGCTGCGGGTCAGCAGTTCGTTGACCGTCTGCGGACCTCTTAAAAACAACAGCCCGGTCAGGATCACCTGCGCCGGCACCAACTCCAGCGCCTTGTCCAGGCGATGCTCCCAGCGATCGGCGCGGCTGCCCATCACCAATCGGGTAAAACCGCGCCCTTCAAGTGCGCGCAGGCTTTGCCCGACCTGACCCTGGCTCAGGTTCATCACCGGTTCGCGGCTGGTTTTCTGGTTGCAGGCGATAACCACGGCATTGAGGGTCAGCGGGTAGGTTTCCGGGCTGGTGGCCTGCTTCTCGATCAAGCAACCGAGGATGCGCAGCTCGGTGCTGCTCAGGCGCAAGTCTTCGGTGGAGGTCTCTTGTTCTGTGCTCATCGCGCTTTCCCTATGCAGTCGAAGCCGTCTAGCCTAATCCTTGCACAGTAAAAGACAAGCCGCACGGCGCCTCAGGCATGGCTATAATCGCGCCATCCTTCACAGCCCCCACTCTCCAGCGAGACTGCCATGACTATTTCTCTGTACGCTGCATCCGTTCCGGTCTTCAAGCAAATGCTCAACGCCCTGAGCGATGTGCTGAACAAGGCCGAGGCCCATGCCACGGCCAAGAACATCGACCCTAATGCCCTGCTGCAGGCGCGCCTGTTCCCGGACATGTTCCCGTTGGTACGTCAGGTGCAGATCGCTGTCGATTTCGCCAAGGGCGTTTCGGCCCGCCTGGCTGAAGTCGAGCTGCCGAAGTACGACGACAGCGAAGTGACCTTCGCCGAGCTGCAAGCGTTGATCGCCAAGGTCCTGGCCTTCATCGACGGCATCCAGCCTGCGCAGATCGATGGCAAGGAAGGCATCGAGATCGTTACTCGTCCAGGCACGCCTAAAGAGAAGCGCATCAGCGGCCAGTCCTACCTGCTGACCTACGGCCTGCCGCAGTTCTTCTTCCATGTCACCACCACCTACGCGATCCTGCGTCACAACGGTGTGGAAGTCGGCAAGCGCGATTACATGGGCGCGTTCTAAACCCCAGCGCAACAAAAAAGCCCGCCCCGGTGTGAACCTGGGCGGGCTTTTTGTTGAGGCGGATTTTACACGGTCTGCTCGCTGTTGGTTTCCTCGGCCATACAGGCCGCAGCGGTGAAGAGCACGTCGGTGGAGGAGTTCAGCGCGGTTTCCGCCGAGTCCTGCAACACACCGATGATGAAACCGACCGCTACCACTTGCATGGCGATTTCGCTGGGGATGCCGAACAGGCTGCAGGCCAGGGGAATCAGCAGCAGCGAGCCGCCGGCGACACCCGAGGCGCCACAGGCGCAAATGGCCGCGACAATGCTCAGCAGGATGGCGGTGGGGATGTCCACGGCAATGCCCAGGGTGTGCACAGCCGCCAGGGTCAGCACGGTGATGGTGATTGCCGCGCCGGCCATGTTGATGGTGGCGCCCAGCGGGATGGAGACCGAGTAGGTGTCTTCATGCAGGCCCAGGCGCTTGCTCAACTCCAGGTTGACTGGAATGTTGGCCGCCGAGCTGCGGGTAAAGAAGGCGGTGATCCCGCTTTCACGCAGGCAGGTCAATACCAGCGGGTAAGGGTTGCGGCGCAGTTTCCAGTAGACGATGGCTGGGTTCATCACCAGTGCCACGAACAGCATGCAGCCCAGCAGCACGGCCAGCAGGTGCAGGTAGCCGACCAGCGCGCCGAAGCCCGAAGTAGCCAGGGTCGAGGCCACCAGGCCAAAAATCCCCAGCGGTGCAAAGCGGATCACCAGGCGCACGATCAGGGTCACCCCGTTGGACAGGTCGCCCAGCACGGTGCGGGTGGTTTCGCCGGCGTGGCGGATAGCCACGCCCATGCCAATGGCCCAGGCCAGGATGCCGATGAAGTTGGCGTTCATCAGAGCGCTGACCGGGTTGTCGACCACGCTCAGCAGCAGGCTTTGCAGGACCTCGGTGATCCCGCCGGGGGCGCTGATCGCCACATCATGTGTCGCCAGTACCAGGTTCGACGGGAACAGGGTGCTGGCCACCACCGCAACCACGGCCGCAGCAAAGGTGCCCAGCAGGTAGAGGAAGAGGATCGGGCGGATGTGGGTTTCCTGGCCGTGCTTGTGGTTGGCAATCGAAGCCATGACCAGCACGAACACCAGGATTGGGGCGACGGCCTTGAGCGCCGAGACAAACACCTTGCCGATGAACGCGGTGGACTTCGCCGCATCAGGCGCAAGCAGGGCCAGGGCAATCCCGGCGATCAGGCCGATGACGATCTGGGTGACCAGGCTGGTGCGTTTGAGTCTTTGCAAAAGAGTAGGCGGGGCAGCAGTCATAGCGGTATCTCTGATTTTTTTAGGGTGCCGTGAATCCATGTGGGGCCGCCAGCAACAAACGGGCAGGCTGGCGGAACCGGCAGGCAACGCGAACTGTCCAGTCTTTCGCGGGCGCGGACTTTAGCACAGCGTAGGCCGTATCCCGCAGACCTGTGACGATCTGACGCCAGCCTGGAAGGCGGTTCGGCACATGTTGCTGCGGTACGGGGACGCATTCTGTTAAGATTCGCCATCCTTTTTTTCATCTCTGTGCAGTGAGCCCCCGGGCTATCGCTGGCGTTGTCGTTTTCTGGAGTTTTCCATGCTGTTGCCCATCCTGCTGTTGTCAGCCGCCGGATTTACCGTGCTGACCACGGAATTTGTCATTGTCGGGCTGTTGCCCTCGATTGCCCGTGACCTTGAGGTCAGCGTGTCCCAGGCGGGGCTGCTGGTGACCCTGTTCGCATTTACCGTCGCCGCCTTTGGTCCGTTCCTGACCGCGTACTGCGCGCGGTTCGAGCGTCGTCGACTGTTTATCAGCGTGCTGATTCTGTTCGGCCTGGCCAACACCCTGGCGGCCTTGGCGCCCAACATCGGGGTGATGGCCCTGGCACGGCTGATACCGGCCCTGGGGTTGCCGGTGTTCTGGGCGCTGGCCAGCGAAACGGCGGTGGACATTGTCGGGCCGCAGTACGCCGGCCGGGCGATTGCCAAGATCGGCTTCGGGATCGTCTGCGCCACGGTGTTCGGCATCCCCGTGGGCACGCTGATCTCGGATGCATTTGGCTGGCGCAGTGCGTTCGCTATCCTCGCGGTGATTGCCTTCGCCAAGGCCTTGCTGCTGTTTATCTACTTGCCCCGCACCGATCTGCACCAGCAACAGGTGAGCTTGCGCGCGCAGTTCAAGATCCTGCGCAGCCCGTTGATGCAAGGCCATGTGCTGTTGTCGATCCTGGTGTTCAGCGGCATGTTCACTGCCTACACCTACCTGGCGGATATTCTTGAGCGCCTGGCCGGCTTCAACGGCACGCTGGTGGGCTGGTGCCTGATGGGCTTCGGTGCAGTTGGCCTGATCGGCAATTCGCTGGGTGGGCGCATGGTCGACCGCCATCCGTTGATCGCGTCCATGGTGTTTTGTGGCTTCATGGTCGGCGGCATGGTGGCACTGGTGCCGAGTATCCACTCGACACTCGGGCTGGCGGCGGCGATGGGCGTGTGGGGCGTGACCCAGGCGGCGTTGTTCCTGGTCAGCCATGTGCGCCTGATGAAGGCCGCACCCCAGGCGCCGGCCTTCGCTGCGTCACTGAACATCGCCGGGGCCAACCTGGGGATCGGCCTGGGCGCGCTGGTGGGCGGGCGGGTGATCGATACCCTGGGCCTGGGTAGCCTGGGCTTTGCCGCAGCCGGGTTCATTGTGCTGTCGATCGTGCTGGCCCTGCTGCTGATGAAGTTCAAGGCGCCGGTGGCCTGCGCCTGAAGCCCTAGAGACTGGTGAACAGCTCGCGCCCCCCTTCGGTGATGGCGACGATGCCCGGGTGCTTGACCTTGCGCTCCACTGAAATGGCGTAAAACGACTCCGTCACCGCATCGGTCTGGCCAATCAACTGCACACCGTACTGGCGCCGGACCTCATCGGCGATCACGCTGGGGCCGATAAAAATCCCGCTGCCGGATTGGCCAAACGCCTGCATCAGGGCGCTGTCATCAAACTCGCCGACAATCCGCGGCTGGATTTTCTGCTCGGCGAACCAGCGTTGCAAACGACTGCGCACCACGGTTTCCTGGCCGGGAATCAGCAACGGGGCGCCGTGCAGGCAATGGGGGAAGTCGCTGCCGTAGCGTTGCGCCAGCTCCCGGGTGGCAAAAAAACTGATGCCACATTCACCGAGTTTCTGGCTGTAGCCCTTGATGTCCAGGTGCGAGGGCATGGGGCTGTCGGAAATCACCAGGTCCAGGCGCTGGATCGCCAGGTCGGCCAGCAGACGCTCCAGCTTGTCCTCACGGCAAGTAATGCGCAGCGGCTCGGTCAACTCCATGGTGGGCGCGATCAGGCGATAGACGATGGACTTGGGCACCACGTCCGCGACGCCGACTCGAAACACGATCTGCTGTTCATTGGGCTGGGCCCGCAGCAGGGCTTCCAGTTCACCTCCCAACTGAAACATCTGCTCGGCGTAGGGCAGGGCCTGGCGGCCGGCCTCGGTCAACTCCAGTTGACGCCCGACCCGGCGAAACAGCTCGATGCCATAGGTTTGTTCGAGCAGGCTGATCTGGCCGCTGATGGTCTGTGGCGTGAGGTTCAGTTGCTCGCACGCACGCACGATGCTGCCGGTCTTGGCCACGACCCAGAAGTAATGCAATTGCCGATAATTGAGCATGACGAGCGCCGATTCGTAAAAACCGAAGTATAGACGCTAAAAATACGAATTTTCCTGAAGTGTCAGTCTCCTTAGAATGCCTCGCTATCGACGGGCCGCTGTTACGGCCGTCTCTGTTCTAACGAGGAAAACCATGAAGACCTTCAAGACCCTGACGGCAGCGTCCGTACTGGCCGTTTCCGCACTGCTGTTGACGGGCTGTGACCAGGCTGAAAAAAGTGCCCAGCAATTGATGGGCAAGGCGGCCGAGTCGGCCAAGCTGGCGATCGACGAGACCCACAAGGCGGCGGAACAGGCGCTGAGCGATGCCACCGGCAATATCATCGGCAAAAAAGACAGCCCGGCCGATAGCGATAAAGAACAAAGTTCGTCGCAGGAAATCTAATCCGTTTAACACCGAGTCAGGACTGACCCATGGAATACCTTTTACAACTTGCTGCAAGCCCCACTGCCTGGGTCGCCCTGGCTACCCTGATCGTCATGGAAATCGTGCTCGGCATCGATAACCTGATCTTCATCTCGATCCTGACCAACAAACTGCCCCAGCAACATCGGGCCAAGGCGCGCCGGATCGGTATCAGCATGGCCTTGGTGCTGCGCCTGGGCCTGTTGAGCACCATCGCCTTCATCGTGCAGTTGACTGCGCCGGTGATCGAGGTGCTAGGCCACGCGTTCTCCTGGAAAGACATGATCCTGATCGCCGGTGGCTTGTTCCTGTTGTGGAAGGCCACCACGGAAATCCACCACAGCATGGACCCGGCGCCGGATGATCCGACGTCGAAAACCTCGGGTGTGACCTTGGGGTTTGCCGCGGCTATCGGCCAGATCCTGATGCTCGACCTGGTGTTCTCTATCGACAGCATCATCACCGCCGTCGGCATGACCGAGCATTTGCCGATCATGATCATCGCGGTGCTGGTGTCGGTGTTGGTGATGTTGTTGGCGGCTGAGCCTCTGGCCAAGTTCATCAATGACAACCCGACCGTGGTAATGCTGGCCCTGGGCTTCCTGATCATGATCGGCATGACCCTGATCGCCGAAGGTTTTGGCGCCCACGTACCAAAAGGCTACGTCTATGCGGCAATGGCGTTCTCGGCGGCAATCGAGGTGCTGAACATGCTGTCGCGTAAAGCTCGGCAGAAGAAGCTGGCCCAACAGGCGTAACGTCTGAAGGCAACAATCAACGGTCGTCTGCACCCAGGGTGCAGGCGGCCGTTTTGTTTTGTGGGGGGTAGTACAGCTCAATGGGCAGAGGCGTGGGGTTGCTCGGGTTTGTGCTCTGGCGTCGGGGTTTGCGGCGCACGGTAGGCGTGGTGATGCCGGCGGGTTATGCGCAATACGCCCCACAGCATGGCCGCCGCTACGGCTAGCCAGCCAATGATCAGCAGCGCAACGGTGGTGATCAGGCTCATCAGTGCCTCCTCTTTGCCCTGCATCGGGCACATGCTTCTCGCAGGTGTCAGTCTAGCCGCTGTGATGTTGCAGGCTATTGACCAATGGTCGTGAGTCACCAACCAGTTTGCTCTATCAGCCGCAGCCGACTGCCGTTTAAGGCTATACCGCTGCTATGATCAGGGGCGAAGCCGGGACGCTGACGCCTGGCACCTGAACAAGTGAGTGATGATGTTGCCGGTACTTCCTCGATTTCGCTTTGCCTTGCTGGCTACCGCCTGCGTCTTGAGCCTGGCCGGGTGTGCCGGGAGTGTGCAGCCGGAAATCAAGCGCCTGCCCGAGCGTGTCGAGCTCAGTGGCCGCTTCTATCGGGGCGACGCCTATCAGGGCGGCCCGCAGACCCTGGCCAGCCTGCTGTCGCAGCAGGGCGTGACGATTACCCCGGGATTGCTGGAAAAACCCTTGCGATTGCCCGGCGCCGAGGCGCAGTTGCAGCACAATATGCAGAAACTGGCCCGTGAATATGGGATGGTGGTCTATCCGCTGGACAGCAACCTGCCGGCACTGTTGACCCAGGTAGCCGCGGGTTACCCGGTGTGGCTGCGCTACACCGAGGGTTCGGCATTCTGGAAAGAGCCGAGGTATGCCTTGCTTGCCGGCTACAACCAACAGAAACAAACGGTGTTGCTGCGCTCGGGCCTGGAAAAGCGCCTGTTGATGGACTTCAAGTCCTTTGAGTCGGCTTTCCAGAGTGCAGGTGGCTGGGCGGTGCTGGTACAGGCACCGACGCAGATACCGGCCAAGGTTGATCGCCAGCGCTGGCTGCAGGCGGCCAATGAGCTAAGCCAGGCAGGGCGCGAAGAGGCGGCCGCCCAGGCGACCCAGGCATTGAATAGCCAGAAATGAAAAACGGCGCCCTTGGGCGCCGTTTTACTGTGGGGCGGATCAATCCGCCGTTTGTGCCACACCGCTCTGGCGGCTCTTGAGGTTCTTGTCGGCTTTGTACTGCAAGGCCACTGCCGGTACCGTGCTGCTCTTGCCGGTTTCGACCCATTGGCGGATCCGGCTGGCGTCGGCGAAGTGCGTGTACTTGCCGAAGGCATCGAGGATCACCAGCGAAACCGGGCGACCACCCATTCGGGTAATCAGTACCAGGCAATGGCCGGCCTGGTTGGTAAACCCGGTCTTGGTCAGCTGGATATCCCAATTATCCTTGCGCACCAGGTGATCGGTGTTGTGAAAGCCCAGGGTGTAGTTGGGCTTGCGGAACGCCACGGTTTTTTCCTTGGTGGTGCTCAGTTCGCTCAGTAGTGGGTACTTGCGTGCCGCCTGCACCAGTTTGCTCAGGTCGCGGGCGGTGGAGACGTTGCTGGTCGACAGGCCGGTGGGCTCGACATAGTGGGTGCTGGTCATGCCCAGCGCCTTGGCCTTGGCGTTCATGGCTGCGATAAAGGCCACGTAGCCGCCCGGGTAGTGGTGAGCCAGGCTCGCGGCGGCGCGGTTTTCCGAGGACATCAGGGTAATCAGCAGCATTTCCCTGCGTGGCAGCTCACTACCAATCTTGACCCGCGAGAACACGCCTTTCATTTCCGGGGTGTCGCTGATCGACACGGAAATGTATTCCTCCATGTTCTGTTTGGCTTCCAGCACCACCAGGCCGGTCATCAACTTGGTGACCGAGGCGATGGGTACCACCACGTCCGGGTTGCTGGCGTAGATCAGCTTGTTGGTCTGCAGGTCGATCAGCATCGCGCTGCCGGAGGCAATATGCAGTTTCGAGGTGTCGCGAGGTACTGCGGTGGTTTCTGCCGCGTTGACGCTCGGCGTCAAGACGGTGCCTGAAAATGCCAAAAAGAGACTCAGGATAGAAAGACGGATTTTCACGCGAGTGGACTCGATAAATGTGGGTATGCCGTTGTGCAACGGGCTTTTTCCAGAAAAACGTTACATTTTATGAGCGTAGCTGAGGAACTGTCGAATGTTCTTCGCTGGGCAGCGCAAAGCCCTTGTTTTCGAGTAAAAAACAGGGCTTTTCGACGAGTAGCCGCTGGCGGTGCCCAGAAACGACAAACCCCGCCAAGGGACGGGGTTTGCATTTTGAAACACCAGCTCGAGCCCAGAGTTACCCGTGCAGGGTTTCCGCGGCATACAGGGTGTTTTCCAGCAGGCAGGCACGGGTCATCGGGCCGACGCCGCCTGGCACCGGGGTGATCCAGCCAGCGCGGGGCAGGGCGGTTTCGTAGATCACGTCGCCGACCAGCTTGCCGTCGTCCTGGCGGTTGATGCCGACGTCGATCACGATCGCGCCTTCCTTGATCCACTCGCCCTTGACCAGGCCCGGCTTGCCGGCGGCCACTACCACCAGGTCGGCGCGGCCGACGTGGCCGGCCAGGTCCTTGGTGAAGCGGTGGGTCACGGTCACGGTGCAGCCGGCCAGCAGCAGTTCCATCGCCATCGGGCGACCGACAATGTTGGATGCGCCGACAATCACCGCGTCCATCCCGTAGAGATCGGCCCCGGTGCTTTCCAGCAGGGTCATGATGCCTTTAGGGGTGCACGGGCGCAGCAGGGGGATGCGCTGGGCCAGGCGGCCGACGTTATAAGGGTGGAAACCGTCGACGTCTTTGTCCGGGCGAATGCGTTCCAGCAGTTTGGAGGCGTCCAGGTGTTCCGGCAGGGGCAGCTGCAGCAGCACGCCGTCGATGTTCGGGTCTTCATTGAGACGGTCGATCAGGTCGGTCAGGGCTTGCTGGGTGGTGTCAGCGGGCAGGTCGTAGGCTTGGGAGAGGAAGCCGACCTCTTCACAGTCTTTACGCTTGTGCGAGACATAAACCTGAGAGGCGGGATCGCTGCCGACCAGGATCACCGCGAGGCCTGGCGTGCGCAGACCTTGCTGGCGACGCTCGGCAACACGTTTGGCGATCTGCTGGCGCAGGCTGGCGGCGATCGATTTGCCGTCGATTAGTTGTGCAGTCATTGCGCGTGATTAACCATCGAGAGGGGGAAGAAAAGAGAGCGCATTCTCGCATGCCAGGACGTGAGGGCAAAGGCGCTTGGTCTGCAAATTCCCCTAAGCCCTTTAATTAAATGAATTTTTCTCAAAAATCATTTGACGACCTGTAGGTGGCTCTATACTATTCGTCGCACTTGTCGGGCACAGCCTAGCACTGGTTAGGAAGGTCGAGCGGAATCAACATTCTGCAAGACTGGAAAGCACTTAGTTTGTAGTCCTCCAAGAGTACAGATTAATAAGGCGCCCGTAGCTCAGCTGGATAGAGCATCCGCCTTCTAAGCGGATGGTCGCAGGTTCGAGTCCTGCCGGGTGCGCCATTAGGCAGCTTTGGCACAAGTAACGCGATATGGTGGGCGTAGCTCAGTTGGTAGAGCACGGGATTGTGACTCCCGTTGTCGTGGGTTCGATCCCCATCGTCCACCCCATATTTCGAAAGGCGCCCGATTAACAGTCTGGCGCCTTTGCTTTAAAGGCTTCAACTCGCGGATGTGGTGGAATTGGTAGACACACTGGATTTAGGTTCCAGCGCCGCGAGGCGTAAGAGTTCGAGTCTCTTCATCCGCACCAAATAAAGCTTCATTCATGTCGGTTGGCATGGGCGGGGTTCAACGAAGAAGTGATTTGGCTTCTTTGTTACGCAATATGGTGGGCGTAGCTCAGTTGGTAGAGCACGGGATTGTGACTCCCGTTGTCGTGGGTTCGATCCCCATCGTCCACCCCATATTTCGAAAGGCGCCAGATTTAACAGTCTGGCGCCTTTTTTGTTTTTGCTGGCTAGAAAGTTCAGCGGCTGCAGGTACTGGGCCGTAGGGGCAGGGCGTTTCGTCGTATTTGTGTTTCTCGATGATGCTGCGCTGCCCGCTGTTCCTGCTCGCAGGATCGGCTGTCGGGGTCATGCCCAGTCGCCTCTTCTATATAAAGGAAGGGTTGGCGCAGAGCCCTGGCGTGATTGGCTGTATTTGCCATGGGGGCGAGGTGCTTTGTTGTATCCGCCCTTATAAATTGCCTGCTGCTTTTTTACCCGTTCTCAGTAGGGTGACTTCTTGAGTTTGACCCACTAGAATGCATGCCCTTGATTCTGGGGTCGGAAACGGCCGGCTAACGTCTGTGCAACGAGGAATATCCATGCAAGTTTCTGTTGAAAATACTTCTGCTCTTGAGCGCCGCATGAGCGTCACCGTGCCGGCTGAGCGCATCGAGACTCAGGTCAACAAGCGTCTGCAGCAGACTGCCCAAAAGGCCAAGATTGCTGGCTTCCGTCCAGGCAAAGTGCCAATGAGCGAAATCAAGCGCCGTTTCGGTGCTGATGCTCGCCAGGAAGCTGTAGGCGACGTGATCCAGTCCTCCTTCTACGAAGCTGTGGTTGAGCAGAAGCTGAACCCGGCAGGTTCGCCATCGATCGAGCCAAAATCGCTCGAAGCTGGCAAGGACCTGGAATACGTTGCTGTGTTCGAAGTGTTCCCTGAGTTCACCGTTGCCGGTTTCGAATCCATCGCAGTCGAGCGCTTGAGCGCTGACGTGGCGGACGCTGATCTGGACAAGATGCTGGACATCCTGCGCAAGCAGAACGTACGTTACGAAGCAGTCGATCGCGCTGCCCAGAACGACGACCAACTGAACATCGATTTCGTTGGCAAGGTTGACGGCGAAGTGTTTGCCGGTGGTTCCGCCAAGGGTACTCAGCTGGTGCTGGGCTCTGGCCGCATGATCCCGGGCTTCGAAGAAGGCCTGGTAGGCGCCAAGGCGGGCGAAGAGCGCGTTCTGAACCTGACCTTCCCGGAAAACTACCAGAACCTGGACCTGGCTAACAAAGCAGCCGAGTTCACCGTGACCGTGAACACTGTTTCCGAGCCGAAACTGCCTGAATTGACCGAAGAATTCTTCGCCCAGTTCGGTATCAAAGAGTCTGGCATCGACGGTTTCCGCGCCGAAGTTCGTAAGAACATGGAGCGCGAGCTGCGTCAGGCGATCAAATCCAAGGTCAAGAATCAGGTAATGGACGGTCTGCTGGCCGCCAACCCGATCGAAGTGCCCAAGGCCCTGCTGGAGAACGAAGTGAACCGTCTGCGCGTGCAGGCTGTTCAGCAGTTCGGTGGCAACATCAAGCCTGATCAACTGCCTGCCGAGCTGTTCGAAGAACAAGCCAAGCGTCGCGTTGTGCTGGGTCTGGTCGTGGCTGAAGTGGTCAAGCAATTCGACCTCAAGCCTGACGAAAACCGCGTACGTGAACTGATCCAGGAAATGGCTTCGGCCTACCAGGAGCCAGAAGCAGTAGTGTCCTGGTACTACAAAAACGACGAGCAGCTGAACGAAGTTCGTTCGGTTGTGCTGGAAGAGCAAGTTGTGGATACTGTTCTGCAGAAAGCTAGCGTGACCGACAAATCGGTCTCTTACGAAGAAGCGGTCAAGCCGGTAGAAGCTCCACAAGCCGACTGATTGTTTTTGCGTTAGAAGCACACACATAAGCCAGCCTTCGAGCTGGCTTATGCGTATTCAAGACATAACTATTTGGGAGTGACTGCAGAGCATGTTCCGTAATTCGTATATTCAGCAGAACTCTGATATCCAGGCCGCAGGCGGCCTGGTCCCGATGGTTGTCGAGCAGTCTGCTCGTGGCGAACGCGCCTATGACATCTACTCGCGCCTCCTCAAGGAGCGGGTGATTTTTCTGGTTGGTCCGGTAGAGGACTACATGGCCAACCTGATCTGTGCGCAACTGCTGTTCCTTGAAGCGGAAAACCCGGACAAGGACATCCATCTCTATATCAACTCCCCGGGCGGTTCGGTGACAGCGGGCATGTCGATCTACGACACCATGCAGTTCATCAAGCCAAACGTGTCGACTACCTGTATCGGTCAAGCGTGCAGCATGGGTGCATTCCTGCTGACGGCCGGTGCTGCCGGCAAGCGTTATTGCCTGCCGAACTCGCGTGTGATGATTCACCAGCCACTGGGTGGTTTCCAGGGCCAGGCCTCGGATATCGAAATCCATGCCAAGGAAATCCTCTTCATCCGTGAGCGTCTCAATACGCTGATGGCCAAGCATAGCGGGCACACGCTGGAAGAAATCGAGCGTGACACCAACCGCGATAACTTCATGAGTGCAGAAGCCGCGCGTGAGTACGGCCTGATCGACGAAGTGATCGCCCAGCGCCCAGCTTAAAAATAAGCAGCTCAAAATAGGCTTGGTGGGCTGGTCTGATCACCGGCGGGCTTGAAAAAGCCCGCAATAGCCTTCATCTTGTGTTGCAAGCCTATCGGATTTGGATCGAACGAATGACTGACACCCGCAACGGCGAGGACAACGGCAAGCTGCTCTATTGCTCCTTCTGTGGCAAAAGCCAGCATGAAGTGCGCAAATTGATTGCCGGCCCCTCGGTCTTTATCTGCGACGAGTGCGTCGACCTGTGCAATGACATCATCCGTGAGGAGGTGCAGGAAGCCCAGGCCGAGAGCAGCGCGCATAAATTGCCTTCGCCTAAAGAAATCAGCGGCATCCTTGATCAATATGTGATTGGTCAAGAACGTGCGAAAAAGGTTCTGGCCGTAGCGGTATACAACCACTACAAGCGCCTGAACCAGCGTGACAAGAAGAATGACGACGTCGAACTCGGCAAGAGCAACATCTTGCTGATCGGCCCGACAGGCTCGGGTAAAACCCTGCTTGCCGAAACCCTGGCTCGTCTGCTGAATGTACCGTTCACCATCGCTGACGCGACCACCCTCACCGAGGCGGGTTACGTAGGCGAAGATGTCGAGAACATCATTCAGAAGTTGCTGCAGAAGTGCGATTACGACGTAGAGAAAGCTCAAATGGGCATCGTCTACATCGATGAAATCGACAAGATTTCGCGCAAGTCTGACAACCCGTCCATCACCCGGGATGTTTCCGGTGAAGGCGTGCAGCAAGCCTTGCTCAAGTTGATCGAAGGCACGGTCGCTTCCGTTCCACCACAAGGTGGTCGCAAGCATCCGCAGCAGGAATTCCTGCAGGTCGACACTCGTAACATCCTGTTCATCTGCGGTGGTGCGTTCTCCGGTCTGGAAAAGGTTATTCAAAACCGTTCCACCAAGGGCGGCATCGGTTTCAACGCAGAAGTTCGCAGCAAGGAAGAAGGCAAAAAGGTGGGTGAGTCCCTGCGTGAAGTCGAGCCTGACGATCTGGTCAAGTTCGGTCTGATCCCGGAATTCGTTGGCCGTCTGCCGGTGCTGGCGACGCTGGACGAGCTCGACGAGGCTGCTTTGATGCAGATTCTCACCGAGCCGAAAAATGCTCTGACCAAACAGTATGCCAAGCTGTTCGAGATGGAAGGCGTTGATCTGGAGTTCCGCTCCGACGCCCTGAAATCGGTCGCCAAACGTGCCCTGGAACGCAAGACCGGTGCCCGTGGATTGCGCTCGATCCTCGAAGGTGTACTGCTCGACACTATGTACGAAATCCCCTCGCAGTCCGAGGTGAGTAAAGTAGTGATCGATGAAAGCGTTATAGAAGGCAAGTCCAAGCCACTGTATATCTATGAAAACAGTGAGCCGGCTGCCAAGGCAGCGCCAGACGCGTAAGCGTCGCACTGCTGGATAAAGAAGGGGCCTTCGGGCCCCTTTGCTTTTGTACAGGCTGTTGCCGGCTGCGATCTTTATCGAGCGCTGTTAATCAGCTTGTTTTTTTGCAAGGCAGCCCCCATCTTGGTTTCAAGCTTACTTCCATCTGTTTACGGCCTTATGGCCGCCGTAGAGGCGAAATCATGAAGACAACCATCGAATTGCCTCTCCTGCCATTGCGTGATGTCGTGGTTTATCCGCACATGGTTATCCCGCTGTTCGTGGGGCGCGAGAAATCTATCGAAGCCCTCGAGGCCGCGATGACGGGCGACAAGCAGATCCTGCTGCTGGCCCAGAGAAACCCTGCCGACGACGATCCCGGAGAAGACGCGCTGTATCGCGTCGGGACCATCGCCACCGTGCTGCAATTGCTCAAGCTGCCTGATGGCACCGTCAAGGTGCTGGTCGAGGGTGAGCAACGTGGTGCTGTCGAGCGTTTCATTGAAGTGGACGGCCACTGCCGTGCCGAAGTTTCCCTGATCGACGAAGTCGACGCGCCAGAGCGCGAGTCGGAAGTGTTCGTTCGCAGTTTGCTGTCGCAGTTCGAACAGTACGTTCAACTGGGCAAGAAAGTCCCTGCCGAAGTCCTGTCGTCGCTCAACAGCATCGACGAGCCAGGTCGCCTGGTCGATACCATGGCCGCGCACATGGCGCTGAAAATCGAGCAGAAGCAGGAAATCCTCGAGATTCTCGACCTGTCGGCCCGTGTCGAACACGTGCTGGCGTTGCTGGATGCGGAAATCGACCTGCTGCAAGTCGAAAAACGCATTCGTGGCCGGGTCAAGAAACAAATGGAGCGCAGTCAGCGCGAGTACTACCTGAATGAGCAGATGAAGGCCATTCAGAAAGAGCTCGGCGACAGCGAAGAAGGCCACAACGAAGTCGAAGAGCTGAAAAAGCGCATCGATGCCGCCGGCCTGCCAAAAGATGCACTGGCCAAGGCCCTGGCTGAGCTGAACAAGCTCAAGCAAATGTCGCCGATGTCGGCCGAAGCGACCGTAGTGCGCACCTACATCGACTGGCTGGTCCAGGTGCCTTGGAAGGCGCAGAGCAAGGTCCGCCTGGACCTGGCGCGTGCCGAAGACATTCTCGACGCCGACCACTATGGTCTGGAAGAAGTCAAAGAGCGGATCCTCGAATACCTCGCCGTGCAAAAGCGCGTGAAGAAAATTCGTGGTCCGGTGTTGTGTCTGGTCGGTCCTCCTGGGGTCGGTAAAACTTCCCTGGCCGAGTCGATTGCCCACGCCACCAACCGTAAATTTGTCCGTATGGCCCTGGGTGGCGTGCGTGACGAAGCGGAAATTCGTGGTCATCGCCGTACTTACATCGGTTCGATGCCAGGAAGATTGATTCAAAAGATGACCAAAGTAGGGGTGCGCAACCCGCTGTTCCTGCTCGATGAAATCGACAAGATGGGCAGCGACATGCGAGGCGACCCGGCATCGGCCTTGCTGGAAGTACTCGACCCCGAGCAGAACCACAATTTCAACGATCACTATCTGGAAGTCGACTACGACCTGTCCGATGTGATGTTCCTGTGCACCTCGAACTCGATGAACATTCCCGCGGCGCTGCTCGACCGTATGGAAGTGATCCGCCTGCCGGGTTACACCGAAGACGAGAAGATCAACATTGCGGTCAAATACCTGTCGCCCAAGCAGATCCAGGCCAACGGCCTGAAGAAGGGCGAGCTGGAATTTGAAGCCGAAGCGATCCGCGACATCATCCGCTACTACACCCGCGAAGCCGGTGTGCGTGGGCTGGAGCGCCAGATTGCCAAGGTCTGCCGCAAGACTGTCAAAGAGCACGCGTTGGAAAAACGCTTCTCGGTGAAGGTTACGGCCGACATGCTCGAGCACTTCCTGGGCGTGCGCAAATTCCGCTACGGCCTGGCTGAGCAGCAGGACCAGGTGGGCCAAGTGACGGGCCTGGCATGGACCCAGGTGGGCGGTGAATTGCTGACCATCGAAGCGGCCGTGGTCCCGGGCAAGGGGCAATTGATCAAGACCGGTTCGCTGGGCGATGTGATGGTCGAATCGATCACCGCAGCCCTGACGGTTGTACGCAGTCGGGCCAAGAGCCTGGGGATCCCCCTGGACTTCCATGAGAAGCGCGACACCCACATCCACATGCCGGAAGGGGCTACGCCCAAAGACGGTCCTAGTGCGGGTGTAGGCATGTGCACGGCACTGGTGTCGGCACTGACCGGGATCCCGGTACGGGCGGATGTCGCCATGACCGGCGAAATCACCCTGCGCGGTCAGGTCCTGGCCATCGGTGGCCTGAAGGAAAAACTGCTGGCGGCACATCGCGGCGGGATCAAGACGGTGATCATTCCTGAAGAGAACGTACGCGATCTGAAGGAAATTCCCGACAACATCAAGCAAGATCTTCAGATTAAACCGGTTAAATGGATTGACGAGGTCCTGCAAATTGCGCTGCAATACGCGCCGGAGCCCTTGCCCGATGTGGCTCCCGAGATAGTTGCAAAGGATGAAAAACGCGAGTCTGACTCTAAGGAAAGAATTAGCACGCATTAGTACGTATTAGCCTGGGGGGCTTCCTTGACAGTTTTTTAGAGCCCTTGATATAAAGCGGCTCTTAAGTGTCTGTAGGCCATTCAGCACTCGTTTTTGCTTTCACCAAAAAACTTAGAATCATCTCAAATAGATATAAGGGGACTTAGAGTGAACAAGTCGGAACTGATTGATGCTATCGCTGCATCCGCTGATATCCCGAAAGCTGCTGCTGGCCGTGCGCTGGACGCTGTAATCGAATCCGTCACTGGTGCCCTCAAGGCCGGCGACTCTGTAGTTCTGGTAGGTTTCGGTACTTTCTCCGTGACTGACCGTCCAGCTCGTATCGGTCGTAACCCACAGACCGGTAAGACTCTGGAAATCGCTGCTGCCAAAAAGCCAGGCTTCAAAGCCGGTAAAGCACTGAAAGAAGCTGTCAACTAAGCCTCACTCGGTTTTTTGCCTATCCGGGTCGGGGTCATGCCTGACCTGGCAGCGGGGCGGTAGTACAGGCGATTGGAATATTGCCTGGTACGCCGGGGATCGCGGGTTCGAGCCCCGTCCGCTCCGCCAGTTACGAGAAGGCGCATCCTCGGATGCGCCTTTCTTCTATCCGGATTCTACCCACGCTCCACGGTTGCCTAATTTTGAAGTTCAACCGTTTCTGGGGGACGCATGCTGCAAAATATCAGGGACAATTCACAAGGCTGGATTGCCAAGACTATTATCGGGGTCATCGTTGCACTGATGGCCTTGACCGGTGTCGATGCCATTTTCCAGGTCTCCAGTTCGAAAAACGAAGTGGCCAAGGTCAACGGTGAAGAAATCAGCCAGAACGAGCTGAGCCAGGCGGTTGATATGCAACGCCGCCAACTCATGCAACAGCTGGGCAAGGACTTCGACGCGTCCTTGCTGGATGAAAAAATGCTGCGCGAATCGGCCCTCAAAGGCCTGATCGATCGCAAACTGTTGCTGCAAGGCGCCCATGATTCGAAGTTCGCTTTCTCCGAAGCGGCTCTGGACCAAGTGATCCTGCTGACACCTGAATTCCAGGTCGATGGCAAGTTCAGTGCCGAGCGTTTTGACCAGGTGGTTCGTCAGCTGGGCTACAGCCGCCTGCAGTTCCGCGAGATGCTGGCTCAGGAAATGCTGATCGGCCAATTGCGTGCCGGCCTGGCGGGTAGCGGTTTTGTCACCGATGCCCAAGTGCTTGCCTTCGCCCGTCTGGAAAAACAGACCCGTGATTTCGCGACCCTGAACGTCAAGGCTGATCCTGCCTCGGTCAAGCTGACCGATGCCGAGGTCAAGGCTTACTACGACGAGCACGCCAAGGAATTCATGACACCTGATCAGGTAGTCATCGACTATCTGGAGTTGAAGAAGTCGTCCTTCTTCGACCAGGTCACCGTGAAAGACGAAGCGCTGCAGGATGCGTATCAGAAAGAAATCGCCAACCTGGCCGAACAACGCCGGGCTGCGCACATTCTGATCGAAGTCAACGACAAGGTGACCGAGGCGCAAGCCAAGGCCAAGATTGAAGAGGTGCAAGCGCGCCTGGCCAAGGGTGAAAGCTTCGAGGCCGCGGCCAAAGAGTTCTCCCAGGATCCGGGTTCGGCTGCCAATGGCGGTGACCTCGGTTACGCAGGCCCAGGTGTCTATGACCCGGACTTTGAAACAGCGCTGTACGCGTTGAACAAAGACCAGGTCTCGGCGCCGGTTCGCTCCAGCTTTGGTTACCACCTGATCAAGTTGCTGGGTGTTGAAGCGCCAGAAGTCCCGAGCTTCGCCAGCCTCAAGGACAAGCTGACGCGCGACCTGAAAACCCAACAGGTCGAACAACTGTTCGTCGAGGCGACCAAGCAACTGGAGGACTCCTCGTTCGAAGCCTCCGACCTGGCCCAGCCAGCAGCTGATCTGAAGCTGACCGTACACACTTCCGCGCCGTTTGGCCGTGAAGGTGGCGAAGGCGTTGCGGCCAACCGTGCCGTGATCGCTGCAGCGTTCAGTCCAGAAGTGTTGGATGAGGGTGCCAACAGCACCGCCATCGAACTGGATCCGGAAACCGTGATCGTGCTGCGCGCCAAAGAGCATCGCAAACCTGAGCAAATGCCTCTGGCCAGCGTTGATACCGTGATTCGTGCGCAATTGGTCAAGGAGCACGCCAGTGCTGCGGCCAAGACCAAGGCCGAGGAGCTGGTTAGCAGCTTGCGCGACGGCAAGACCGCGATCGACAGCCTGGGCTGGAAAGTTACCGAAGCGGCCACCCGTGGTCAGGAAGGTATCGAACCTGCTGTGCTACAAGCCTTGTTCCGCATGCCCAAGCCTGCTGCCAAGGATAAGCCGAGCTTCGACAGCGTGACCCTGGCTGATGGTAGCCTGGTGATCGTGCGCCTCAATGGGGTGAACGAAGCTGCTGCGCCTACTGACGAGGAGAAGGCTGAGTACCGCCGCTTCCTCGCGTCCCGCGTCGGCCAGCAAGACTTTGCCGCCTACCGCAAGCAGTTGGAAAGCGAGGCCGACGTCAAGCGTTACTGATGCCTGACTGACGCGTAAAGCTGCAAACAAAAACCCCGGCCACCAGGCCGGGGTTTTTTGTTGGCCGTCAATCAGCTCCGGGCGGGAAACCCATGCTGGCGGGCGTTGAAAACCACCAGCAGGCACAACAGCAGTAAGGCGCTGACCAGCCAGGGGAATGTCACGGCGCCCAGGTGCTCGAGCACCACGCCGCCGGCCAGGCCACCACCGGCCATCCCCAGGTTCCACATGGTCACCAGCATCGACTGTGCGGTATCCGCCGAGTCGCCGGCCGCTTTCGCCAGGGCGGTTTGCAGCAGGGTGCCCAGAGCGCCAAAGCCCAGGCCCCAGATGGCCACCGCGGCATAGATCAGCGGCGCCGACTCGCTGGCCGTCGCCATCAGCAGCGCCGCCACGATAAACAGCAAGCAACTGAGCAGCATCAGGGGGCGCAGCCAGCGGTCGATCAGCAGGCCAGCGATCCAGATACTCAAAAGCGCCGCGAGGCCAAACACTAGCAGCACCTGATCAGTTTGCCCGGTGAGGCCGGCGGGCTCGAGGAATGGCGCAATGTACGTGTACAGGATCGTGTGGGCCAGCACGTAGGCCAAGGTCACGAACAGCACCGCCTTCAAGCCGGGCAGGGCGATGACCTGGCGGAGCGGCAGGCGCTTGTCGGCGCTTTGTCCGGGGAAGTCCGGGACCTGCCAGCGGACCCAGGCGATCAGCGCCACGGTGATGACACTGATCAGGGCGAAGCTCGTGCGCCAACCCAGCATATTTCCCACATAGGTGCCCGCTGGAACGCCTAGGGACAGGGCCAGTGGTGCCCCCAACATGGCCACGGCGATTGCCCGTCCCTGCAGGTGAGGCGCCACCATGCGGCTGGCGTAACCGGCCAGCAGCGCCCAGAGCAACCCGGCGAAGACCCCGGCAAAAAAGCGCGCTACCAGGGTCAACCCGTAACTTTCGGACAGGGCGGTGACGCTGTTGACGATGCTGAACCCGGCAATGGCGATCAGCAGCAACGGACGGCGGCGCCAGCCGCGTGTGGCGATCACCAGCGGAATGGCTGCCAGCAACGAACCCACGGCATACAGCGTGACCAGTTGTCCGATCAGTCCGTGCGAGACATTCAGGCCCTCGCTCATGGGCAGCAGTAGACCAGCGGGCAGGGCTTCAGTCATCACGGTGATGAAGCCGGCGATGGCCAGCGCCAGCAATCCCCCTAAGGGCAGGCGTTCGGCGCGCTCCGGCGCCACCGAGGGCAAGGGCGCGAGCAGTTCGGGTTCGATCATGGGCATGAGGTCCGTTTCAGAGGGTGTGTAGATGGCGCCAAGGGTAGTGCGCTGCACGCTCTGGAAAAACAGGCTAAGGTTCCGAACTTATCGGACCTGGATGTCCGCAATGGGGGGATGGAAGAATGGATAGCCTGGGCAGTATCTCGGTGTTTGTGCAGGTCGCCGATGTTCGCAGCTTCACTGAAGCGGGGCGGGTACTGGGGATTTCGTCATCGGCGGTGGGCAAAAGCATCGCCCGCCTCGAAGAGCGGCTGACGGTACGCCTGTTTCATCGCAGCACCCGCAGCATCACCCTGACCGCCGAAGGCGCGTTGTACCTGGAGCGCTGCCGGCGCATCCTGGCGGAAGTCGAGGCGGCCGAGTTCGAGTTGTGCAGCGCCGCCAGCGCGCCGAAGGGCAAGCTCCGTATCAGCGTGCCCCAGGTGCACAGCCTGGTGATGCCGGTGCTTACCGAATTCATGCAGCGCTACCCCGAGATCGAACTCGACATCGACCTCACGGACCGCATGGTGGACGTGGTCGAGGAGGGCTTCGACGCGGTGGTGCGCACCGGCAATCCCAAGGATTCACGCCTGATGGCCCGGGCCCTGGGGCGGTTTCGCCAGGTGCTGGTCGGTACGCCGGAGTACTTTGCCGAGCATGGCACCCCGCATGTGCCCCAGGACCTGGCGACCCATGGCTGTCTGCGCCATACCTTTCATGCCAGCGGCAAACTCGAACCCTGGCCGTTGCACGGCGAGGAGGATGGCAGCGACCCGGTATTGACCACCCGCTTCATCAGCACCTCCATCGAAGCCTTGTTCCACGTCGTGCAGCAAGGCCTGGGGATTGCCTGCCTGCCGGACTTCATGGTGCGCGAGGCGGTGGCGCAGGGGCGTTTGGTGCGCGTGCTGGACACGCACCTGGAGCACCAGGGCACTTTCTGGATCCTCTGGCCGTCCAGCCGTTATGCGGCCGCCAAGGTCCGGGTGTTCATCGATCACCTGGGTGCGCGACTTTTTCCGCTAAACGATGGTCAGTAGAGGGGTCAGGTGTGCAACTCACTAATCCATGCGCCGTCACGGGGTGAACTGTTGCACAATACGCCCCGTACCGATTTCCTCAGGATGTTCAATGTTCACATCATTCCCTATGCGTACCGCGGGACTGGCGCTGGTGCTGGCTGCCGCAGCTGGTTGCGCGAAGGACCAGGCCATTTATGAGCATGAGAACTTCGACGACTCCGGAACCTTCTCGCGCAAGTATCCGGTGACCGACACCGCTTCCTGTGAAGCTGCTCGCCGGGCCTTGTTGAGCCAGGGCTACATCATCACCAGTTCCGATCCGAAACTGATCAGTGGCCACAAGAGCTTCCAGCAGACCGGCGACACCCACATGGAGATTAGTTTCAGCGTGGTCTGCGCCGAAGACAGCAGCCATCACGCGACCATGTTTGCCAACGCCTTGCAGGACCGCTACGCGTTGAAGAAGACCAACAACTCCGCCAGCCTCGGGGTAGGGGTGCTGGGGTCGGTATCGATGCCTATCGGCTCCTCCGATGATTCGATGGTCAAGGTTGCGAGTGAAACCGTCACGTCGGGTAAGTTTTATGAGCGCTTTTTTGCCCTGGTGGAATTGTTCCTGCCACCGGATGTAAAAAAGGCCGCCCATATCACCGAAAAACCCAAGACGGACCTCGGCGTACCAGAAGCCAAGCCCGCGCCAGTCACACCGACGCCTGCCGCACAACCTGCGCCAGAACCTGTGCCAGTGCCTGCCGCCGAACCCGTTGCCCCTGCGACGCCTGAGCCAACGCCCACTGCGCCGGCGGCATCCGAACCGGTAGCACCACCGCCCGAAGCCGCACCGATCACGCCTGCGAATGTCATCGAGCCCGCCCCGCAGACCGCCCCGCAACCAGCGCTGGAGCCAACACTGGAATCCATGCCGCAAGCCGTGCCGCCAGTGATCTCACCCCCGGCCAACCCAGATTCGCTGCCCGCCCCGAGCGAGCCGATCACACCTATGCCGTCCTCCGGCCAGTAACCTGTCAGCCAGCGCTGCGGCCCCTGTGGGGTAGCGCAGCCGGGCGCTTGACCTGCATCAAACTGCGCTATCCGGCGCCCATGATAAATTCTTCAGGGTCTGCTACGTTTTATTGGCAGGAGCCACCGTGTACCCGCGTCATTTTTCTTTCATGCGGGCACTTTATGCTGATGGCGTAGGTCATTGGTGCAACGGTTTTCGACACGACTAAAAGGGAATTCGCAATGGACGATTATCAAGAAGAGCTGCTGGAATATCAGGCATTCGAACTCGACCCGCTAGAGCCTGCGGACGACGCTACCGAGTTGTAGAGGAGCAACTGCAAGTTTGCAGGCGCTTCAGGCCGATTGCCGATGGCTGCGGCGAAACTCGCCGGGCGTCTGGCCGTTCCAGCGTTTGAAGGCGCGTTG
Organism: Pseudomonas sp. Irchel 3H3; assembly: GCF_900187635.1. NCBI lineage: Bacteria > Pseudomonadati > Pseudomonadota > Gammaproteobacteria > Pseudomonadales > Pseudomonadaceae > Pseudomonas > Pseudomonas sp. Irchel 3H3. The sequence continues at coordinate 182,074 of NZ_FYEC01000007.1, forward strand.
AAAGGCTTCGGCCGAGGCAAACCCCAGCAAGTAGGCGATTTCGCCAAAGGCCAGTTCCGTGTCGCGGATATAGGTCATGGCCAGGTCGCGACGCGTGTCGTTGAGAATCGCGCGAAACTGCGTGCCCTCTTCAGCGAGCTTGCGGCGCAAGGTCCAGGTCGGCAACTTCAAGCGTGCCGCCACTTCTTCCAGGTCGGGTTCACGACCGCCATTGAGCAACGGCCCCAGTAGCTGCGTGATGCGTTCGCGCAGGCTCCGGGTGCGGGTCAATTGCTCCAGCTCCCGCTCACACAGCTGGAGCAGCAGGCGCCAGGTGCTGGGACAGTGCTCGGGGTTGCGTTGCGCCAGGCTGGCCTGGCTCAGGCGCAACTGGTTATGCTCGGCGCCAAACTGCAAGGCGCAGTCCCCCAGCACGGCATAGCGCTCGGCGTAGTCGGGTGCCAGGAATTCGATCTCGATGCGCTCGGCCCGCAGTGGTTGGGGGCAGAGACTTGAGAGTTGCTGCAACCAGCCGGCGATGATCGAGTCCACCACAAAACGGTTGTAGGCGTTGTACGGGCTGATGGAGTAGAACCGCAGCCAGGCCCCTTGGGTATCCTCATGGAAGCTCGACTGGCCGCGATAGTTGGAGCCATACAAGGCCTCGAACCGAATCAGGCAGCGCGCCGCTTCGCGCACCGTCGGTGCCTGGGCGGCAGTGACCCCGGCCAGCCCCGCCTGACCCAACCGACTGAGCTGGCCCATGCGTAGGCCCAGGGCTGGATCTCCCGTCATCTGGATGGCCGCGTGGCCCAGGCGCATGTAGCGCGGAATCGACAGCCGAGCGCCGGCCTCGGCCAGGCGCGCAGGGTCCAGGCCGTATTGCTCCAGCAGCGGTTGTGGGTCGCAGCCGTGACTGCGCACGGCATCCGCCAGGCTATGGACAAAGCCGACGGACAGATCCCCCAGGCGCATCGGCAGCGGTTTCATGGGTTACAACCAGATATTCAGCAAACGGGCACCGCGGGCTTCGCCATCGGCGAAGTGCTGGCCGTTGCTGCTGAGGAAACTCTGGCCGGCGCTGCCCTGGTTCCAGAACTGGCCACGCAGGAACACGCTGACCCCGGCATTGGCCAGGCTGCTCGGCGGTTGTGCGGTCAGGGTCAGGCGGTGCCAGGCCTGGCCTTCGCTGAGTTCGCCGGGCTTGAGGCTGATTTCACTGGGGGTGGAGGGCCCCTGGTAACCGCGCCAGGGTTGATCCCAGGTACTGCGGCCGGTGACGAACGCCGGTACCGCGATCAATTCGGCACCTTGGTCGTTGAGCTTGCGGTAGTTGTCCGGGTACCAGCTGTCGTTGCCGATCAGCACTCCCAGGCGTCCGGCGGGGGTCTGGATCACGTTGACGGCCCGGTCGCCACTGGGCCGGATAAACTCTTGCTCGGTGAGGGTCGGGCTCAACTGCCGTTGCGGCTGGCCGATGGGCGCACCGTCCCGGCCAAACACCAGGCTGGTGTTGTACAGCGGACCCCGGCCAATGCTCAGGGCGCCGTCTTTGATCGTCGGCTCCGGCAGCACGATGCTGCCCGCGACCAGGGTAATGTCGAATTCCCGGGCCAGGCCGCCGAACAGCGCCTGGTACTGGCGGGCCATAATCTTGGCCTTCATGCGCAGGTGGGCATCCTCCAGGCGGCTGTCACCCTGGGCGCCGATCAGCGCCCGCAGGAACGGCAGGGGGTTGCTCACCGCCAGCCAGTTCATGGCTTCCTCGAACGTGCTGGCCTGGTACAGCTCGTCCTTCTCGCCGCTGACCATCAACCAGGTGCCGATGTGCTCAGGCAGCACGACGATGGTCTTGGCGTTGAGCAGGCCTTGATCGCGCGCTTGCTGCAAGTAGGCCGCGAGCTTGCGGTGCAGGCGTTCGGGACTTTGATAGTCGGTGGGGAACAGCTCTGGCTGGATCCCCAGCAGGTTGCCCCGGTCACCGGGTACGCCCTGATCCACTGCGAGCTGGATGCGCAGGTCGGACAGGTAATGGCCCACCGGTCGTTCGGCGGTCCACATGGCGTAGGTGGTGAGGGCGGCGAGCAGGGCCATGGCGAATGTCAGGTAAAGAAGTTTGCGCATGAGAAAACTAAAGATCAGCCGTGTGCAGGGTTCGTCGACTAGGGTAGGCCCCATGCCGGCGAATGCCAAGGGGGGCTGCACATTTGGATCAGTAACTTGTCAGTTACGGTCATTGAGTGCAGGCGGGCCGGCTCTTAGTCTGTGACCCATAACCGATGGACGCCCAAGAGCGTTCGCACTTTTTCCGTGATCACTCGTTGTGGAGTTACCGATGGCCGCCGCTCACTACCCGCACCTGTTGGCCCCGCTGGACCTGGGTTTTACCACGTTGCGCAACCGCACCCTGATGGGTTCGATGCACACCGGGCTGGAAGAGAAACCGGGCGGTTTCGAGCGCATGGCGGCCTACTTTGCCGAGCGTGCCCGTGGCGGCGTTGGCCTGATGGTCACTGGCGGTATCGGCCCGAACGAAGAGGGCGGGGTGTACGGCGGCGCGGCCAAGCTGACCACCCTTGAAGAAGCGCTAAAACACCAGATCGTCACCCGTGCAGTGCATGAGGCCGGTGGCAAGATCTGCATGCAGATCCTCCACGCCGGGCGTTATGCCTACAGCCCGAAACAGGTGGCACCGAGCGCGATCCAGGCGCCGATCAACCCGTTCAAGCCCAAAGAGCTGGACGAGGAAGGTATCGAGAAACAGATCAGCGATTTCGTCACCTGCTCCGCCCTGGCGCAAACCGCCGAATACGACGGCGTCGAGATCATGGGCTCGGAAGGTTATTTCATTAACCAGTTCCTCGCCGCCCACACCAACCACCGTACCGACCGCTGGGGTGGCGCCTACGAAAACCGCATGCGCCTGCCGGTGGAAATCGTGCGCCGGGTGCGTGAAGCTGTCGGCCCGAACTTCATCATCATCTTCCGCCTGTCGATGCTCGACCTGGTGGAAGGCGGCAGCACCTGGGAAGAAATCGTGCAGTTGGCCAAGGCCATCGAGCAGGCTGGTGCAACGATCATCAACACCGGGATCGGCTGGCACGAAGCGCGGATTCCAACCATCGCCACCAAGGTGCCGCGTGCAGCCTTCAGCAAGGTCACCGCCAAGTTGCGGGGTTCGGTGGGTATTCCGCTGATCACCACCAACCGCATCAACACCCCGGAAGTCGCCGAGCAGATCCTCGCCGAAGGCGATGCCGACATGGTCTCGATGGCACGGCCGTTCCTCGCCGACCCGGAGTTCGTCAACAAGGCGGCTGCCGGGCGTGGCGATGAAATCAACACCTGCATCGGCTGCAACCAGGCCTGCCTGGACCACACCTTCGGCGGTAAGCTGACCTCCTGCCTGGTCAACCCGCGTGCCTGCCACGAAACCGAACTCAATTACCTGCCGGTGCAGCAGATCAAGAAGATCGCCGTGGTCGGCGCCGGGCCTGCGGGGCTGGCGGCCGCCACTGTTGCCGCCGAGCGCGGGCACCAGGTGACGCTGTTCGATTCGGCCAGCGAAATCGGCGGTCAGTTCAACGTCGCCAAACGTGTGCCGGGCAAGGAAGAGTTCTTCGAAACCCTGCGCTACTTCAACCGCAAGTTGCAGACCAGCCATGTCGAGCTGTGCCTGAACACTCGGGTCGATGTGCCACAACTGGTCGCCGGCGGCTACGACGAAGTGATCCTGGCCACTGGTATCGCGCCACGGCTGCCGGCGATTCCCGGCATCGACAATGCCAAGGTGCTGAGCTACCTGGATGTGATTCTGCAGCGCAAGCCGGTCGGTAAAAAAGTCGCGGTTATCGGCGCCGGCGGTATCGGATTCGACGTGTCGGAATTCCTCGTGCACCAGGGTGTGTCCACCAGTCAGGACCGCGAAGCCTTTTGGAAGGAGTGGGGCATCGACACTCAGCTGCAAGCGCGCGGTGGCGTGGCCGGCATCAAGGCCGAGCCGCATGCCCCGGCCCGCGAGGTGTTCCTGCTGCAACGCAAGAAATCCAAGGTCGGTGACGGCCTGGGCAAGACCACCGGCTGGATTCACCGCACCGGTCTGAAGAACAAGCAGGTGCAGATGCTCAACAGCGTCGAGTACCTGAAGATCGACGACGCCGGCTTGCACATTCGCATTGGTGAGACTGGCGAGCCGCAACTGTTGCCGGTGGACAACATTGTGATCTGCGCCGGCCAGGACCCGCTGCGTGAGCTGTATGACGGCCTGCTGGCCGCTGGGCAGAACGTGCACCTGATCGGCGGTGCGGACGTGGCGGCGGAGCTCGATGCCAAGCGCGCGATCAACCAGGGATCGCGTCTGGCGGCTGAGCTCTAAGCCAACCCACGTTGGCCCTGTAGCAGCTGTCGAGCCCGCGAGGCTGCGTTCGAGGACGCAGTCCTCGCCGGGTTGGCGTGGGTCCTTGGCGCCTGCTTCGCAGCCGAACGCAGCCTCGCAGGCTCGGCAGCTGCTACGAGGTGCATGGCTGGTAGACTGACGTTCCACTTCTGGTGAACGATGTTGCCGATGTTTTGCGTACCTGCCGATTGGTCTCCCCGCGCTCCCCTCGAACCCCTGCACCTGGACTGGCTCGACCGTGCCGGTGTCGAGGTCGCGGTGCTGCGCCTGGACCTGATCGACCCGCTGATCTGTGGCAACAAGTGGTTCAAGCTGATGGATCATCTCAGGCTCGCCAGCGAGGCGGGAGCGCAGGGCGTCATCAGCCTGGGCGGTGCCTGGTCCAATCACCTGCACGCCCTGGCGGCGGCCGGCAAGCGATTTGGCTTTGCCACCGTCGGCCTGTTGCGCGGGCATTCCCAGTCCAATGCCACGGTGCAAGACCTGCAGGCGTTCGGCATGCACCTGCACTGGCTGGGTTACGGCGGCTATCGAGCCCGGCATGAACCTGGGTTCTGGCAGCCGTGGTTGGCGCAGTACCCGGGGTTTGCGCCAATCCCCGAGGGCGGTGGCGGCTTGGCGGGTGCGCGGGGTTGCGGGCAACTGCTGGACCTGGTCGCTGAGCAGTTGCCTGGCCTGGGGTGGACCGATCACCACGGTTGGTGGCTGGCCTGCGGGACCGGTACCACCCTGGCGGGCCTGGTACTGGCCGAGGCGGGCAAGCATGCGGTGCAGGGTGTGTTGGCGGTGCCGGACGACCACGGTGTGGCCGGGCAGGTCGCAGCGATCCTGGCGCAGGGCGGCTGGTCAGGTGGCGACTATCGGCTGATCGATGGCAGCCGTGGCGGTTTTGCCAAGGTCGACCCGGTGCTGCTGGCGTTCATCGAGGCCACCGAGCAGGCCAGTGGTCTGCCGCTGGAGCCGCTGTACACCGGCAAGGCCTTGCTGGCGCTCAAGCAACAGGTCGAGGCGGGGCACGTGGCCCCCGGCACACGCTGGATCTTTGTGCACACCGGCGGCTTGCAGGGCCGCCGGGGATTTACCTCCCAGGCAGGTGGTTAACCGCGCTTGGGCATCATCCGTAGCAGGGTGTTGTCGCGGTAGAAATAATGGTGCGCCAGTCCGGCCACGGCATGCAGGCCGATCAGCCAGTAACCGATGGTGCCCCCCAGCACGTGCCAGCCTTCGATCTGCTTGGCCAGCTCCTTGTCTTCGCCGATCAGCATTGGCAGGTCGATGCCATAGAACATCACTTGATGGCCGGCGGCACTGGTGATCAGCCAACCGAGGATCGGCATGCCGATCATGAATACATACAGCGTGACGTGCATCAGGGTCGCCAGCAGGCTTTGCCAGCGCGGTGGAGTGGGTACGATTTTCGGTGCCACCCCCAGGCTGCGGGCGAACAGGCGCAGCCAGACCAGGACGAACACGGTCAGGCCGAGCATGAAGTGCGCTTCCTTGATCAGGGTCCGTCCGCCACTGCCTTTGGGAAAAATCCCCCGCAGTTCGATGGTGGCGTACACCACGGCCAGCAGCACCAGCATCAACCAGTGCAGTGCGATCGATACGCTGCTGTAGCGTGAGACAGAGTTCTTCCAGGGCATAGGGTTTTTTCCTCACTGTTCAGGTCACAAATCTCCATTCTTGTGCGACGGAGTGCCTTCACTGTAATCCTGTTAGGAAGGAATTGCCTGAGCCAGGTCAGGCTTTTGTCCTACGTATAGCGCTCTGTCACAGGGCTTTACCCAAAAAAAAGCGCCAGCCCCGGTCAAGGGCTGGCGCTTTGTCGGGCGCGAGGGTGATCAGCTGCTTTGTGGCATCTCACCCTGGGCCAGGCGTTTGTTGATGTCGGCGATCACCTGCGGCAGGTCGGTGATGGTGTCGATCATGTAGTGCGGGCGCGAACCTTCGAACAGGCGATGAATGCGCTCGCGCTCGATAGCCAGGGTGTCGCTGCCCAGGGCGCGATAGCCCTCGTACGTCAGGCCCAGCGCGTTGCCGGAGCAGATCAGGGCGACGGTCCACATCCCGGCGCTTCGGCCTTCGAGGATCCCGGGTACGGTGTCATCGATCTTCACGCAGGCGGCGACGTCGTTGATGCCCAGGGCGATGACGTTGGCCAGGGCCTGGGCCGGCCATGGGCGACCGTTGGGCACTTCGTCGGTGGCGACCACGTGATCGGCGATGTAGCCGTTGGTGGCTGCCAGCTCGACCACCTTGTCCATCACCTGTTTCGGATAGCCGGAGCAGGAACCGATCTTGATGCCTTGCTGGCGCAGGTTGGCAATGGTTTCCAGGGCGCCAGGGATCAGCGCCGAGTGCTCGGCGATCTTTTCGATCTGCAGCGGCATGAAACGTTGATAGATGGCGGTCACGTCATCGTCGGTCGGGGTGCGGCCAAACACCTTGCGATAACGCTCGGCCACTTGTGGCTGGTCACACAGGGTGCGGATGTGGTCCCACTTGCCCATGCCCATCGGGCCACGGGCTTCTTCGATGGAGACCTGCACGTCGAATTCGGCGAACGCCTCGACAAAGATCTGGGTCGGCGCGAACGAGCCGAAGTCGACTACGGTGCCGGCCCAGTCGAGGATGGCGGCTTGCAGTTGAGTTGGGTTGTTGTAGTTCATGGTTTGCGAATCCTGTATTTGGGAAATAGTGAACCCTGCAGCAGCTGGCGTAGCCTGCGTCCGGCTGAGCACTGAACAGTCAGATGTCGAGCACTTCCATCTCGCGCAAGACCTCGGCCACGGCGGCCACTGCGGCGCGCATCTCGGCCTGGTTGACGTGACCGATGCAGCCGACGCGGAATGTTTCGACCTGGGTCAACTTGCCCGGGTAGAGGATGAAACCCTTGGCCTTGACCCGTTCGTAGAACTCCTTGAATTGATAGCGTGGGTCCTGCGGGGCGTGAAAGGTGACGATGATCGGCGCCTGGATGGCCGTCGGCAGGAAGCTGCGCAAGCCAAGCCTGGCCATTTCTTCGAGCAGCACCTGGCAGTTGTCGGCGTAGCGTTGGTGGCGAACCGCCAAGCCGCCTTCTTCGTTGTATTGCAGCAGGGCTTCGTGGAGCGCCGCGACCACGTGGGTCGGCGGAGTGAAGCGCCACTGGCCGGTCTTGGCCATATAGCTGTGCTGGTCGAACAGATCCATGGCCAACGAATGGGAGTTGCCGGCCGCATTGGCCAGGGCGTCCTTGTTGGCGAAGACAAAACCCATGCCGGGCACGCCTTCCAGGCACTTCCCGCTGGCGGCGATCAGCGCGTCGAAGGGCACTTGCCGGGCGTCGATCGGTAGCGCACCGAACGAACTCATGGCGTCGATGATCAGGCGTTTGCCGTGCTCGGCAATGACCTGGGCAATCTCTGCCAGCGGGTTGAGAATCCCGGTGCTGGTTTCGCAGTGGATCAGCGCAACGTGGGTGATGCTGGTGTCGGCCCGCAGCAGGCGGTCGACGTCGGCGGCGGTGGTCGGCTCGTCTTCAGCGGTTTCGAAGGTGCTGAACGAGCGGCCCAGGTATTCACAGATTTTCGCCAGGCGCTTGCCGTACGCGCCGTTGATCAGCACCAGCACTTTACCGTCGCGGGGCACCAGGGTACCGATCGCCGCTTCGACGGCGAAGGTCCCGCTGCCTTGCAGGGGCACGCAGTGGTGGCTGTCGGCGCCGTTGACGATGCTCAGCAGTTGTTCGCAGAGGCTGGCGGTCAGTTGGTTGAAGCGGTCATCCCATGAACCCCAGTCGACCATCATCGCCTGGCGGGTGCGGGCCGAAGTCGTCAGTGGGCCGGGGGTGAGCAGGATGGGTTCGGCAGTGCTCATTCGCGTGTCCTCGTTATCGATGGGATGAAGCTACGGGAGATAAATTGCAATTTGCCGCGCCATCAATCAAATTGTTTGTTGTTATGCCAATCATCAGTAAGGCTTATTCATGAACCTGTTCCAGCTGCGCGCATTCGATGCGGTGGCCCGTGAGGGCAGCTTTACCCGGGCCGCTGCCCGTCTGTTCATCAGCCAGCCGGCAGTCACCGGGCACATCAAGGCGCTGGAGGAGCACTACCAGATCACGCTGCTGCGGCGCACCGCACGGCGGGTCGAACTGACGGAGGAGGGCACCAAGCTGGCGGCGATCACCCGGGCGATGTTCGGCCTGGCCGAAGAAGCCCAGGTGATGCTCGAGGCCAACCGGCAGTTGCTGACCGGGCGCCTGGAAGTGGCGGCGGACGGGCCGCACATGGTCATGCCGATGCTCGCCAGCCTGCGGGCGCGCTACCCGGGCATCACGGTCAACCTGCGCTTGGGCAACGCCCAGGAAACCCTCGCGGCGCTGCTGTCCGAGCACGCCGACGTGGCGGTCCTGACCGAAGTCGAGCCGCGCAAGGGCCTGCACCTGCAAGCCCTGAGCGAGTCGCGCATCTGCGCGCTGGTGCCCGCCGGTCACCCCTGGTCGAGCCTGGACCAGGGCATCAGCCTTGAGGCGCTGGACCAGGTGATCATGGTCCTGCGGGAGCCGAGTTCGATCACCCGCCGTACCTTTGATGAGGCCTGCAGCCAGGCGCGGATCACCCCTCGGGTGCTGCTGGAACTGGACAGCCGCGAAGCGGTGACCGAGGCGGTGGCGGCGGAACTTGGGGTCGGGGTGGTGTCGTCGGTCGAGGTCAGTCACGACCCGCGGGTGCGCGCGGTGCCGATCATCGGTGAGGGGTTGGTCAATCGGCACCTGATCGGCTGCATGCAGCGGCGCCGGGACCTGCGCCTGATCCAGGCGTTTTTTGCCCTGGCGCCCGCCTGATGGAATGTGGCGCGTCTATCGCTAGCAGGCTCACATTGATGGAGCTGAGTGGATGTCCCCCAAATCTGCGAACACCCAGAACCACTGTGGGAGCGGGCTTGCCCGCGATGGGGCCGGTCCATTCAACATCGATGGTGCCAGACATACCGCTATCGCTGGCAAGCCAGCTCCCACAGGTTGAGTGGATGTCCCCCAAATCTGCTAACACCCAGAACCACTGTGGGAGCGGGCTTGCCCGCGATGGGGCCGGCCCATTCAACATCGATGGTGCCTGACATACCGCTATCGCTGGCAATCCAGCTCCCACAGGTTGAGTGGATGTCCCCCAAATCCGCGAACACCCAGAGCCACTGTGGGAGCGGGCTTGCCCGCGATGGGGCCGGACCTGCCTACTCCAGGCTCTCACGCACCATCTGCAAAAACGTCGCCACTACGCGCCGTGAACTCTGTTCGCGCAGGCACACCAGGGTTTCGGTCAGGCGCCGGGTGCAATCGATAATCGGTAGAGCGCAAACCCGGGAGTCGGCGCCGAACTCGGCGGCCGAGACCACGCCCACGCCAATCCCGACCACTACGGCTTCCCGTGCAGCCTCACGGCCCTCCACCTGGATCGCCGGGCGAATGCGCAGGCCGGCCCGGGCCATTTCTTCTTCCAGGGTCTGGCGGGTCACCGAACCGATTTCGCGTAATACCAGCGGAGTGTCGTCCAGGTCCGCCAGGCAGATCGATTCGCGGTCGGCCCAGGGGTGGCTGCGGGAAACGAATGCCACCATCGGGTCGTTGCGCAGCGGTAGTGTCAGCAGGCGCGCATCGCTGACGTCCCGTCCGAGCAAGGCCAGGTCAGCCTGATAGTTGAACAGGCGAAACAGTGACTCGTCGGTGTTGCCGGTTTCGATCTTCACGCTGATGCCGGGATAGCGCTCGCAGAACCGGGCGATTTGCGGCAGCACGTGGACCGGGGCATCCACCGCCAGGATCAGGCTGCCGGTCTGCAGTGCCTGGGAGTCGTGCAGCAGTTCCTGGGCCTCGGCTTCGATCACGAACAGGCGTTGTGTGATGCTCAACAGGCGCTCACCCAGGTCGGTCAGGCGCACTGAGCGCTTGTTGCGATGAAACAACAACACACCAAAACGCTCTTCGAGTTTGCGCACCTGATCGGAGATTGCCGGCTGAGTCAGGAACAAGCGTTCGGCGGCTTTGGTGAAGCTGCCGTGTTTGGCCACGGCATGGAAAGCTTTGAGCTGGGCGTGGGATACCGACATCGCGTGACCTCTTACAGGCTGAGCGTATATTTGAAATACGATAAATCGATTTCTCTTATTCAACAGTAACTGTTTTTATCGTACCTAGCCCCGCAGGTCGGTCAGTCGACCCACGGCGGTGGCCATGATCCTGGCGCGCATGGAACATCTCGAGACAGCGATGGAGCAGGACTCATCTGACCGGTAACGCCCGCCCTCCAAGGGGCCCTGGCGCAGTGCTGAACAATAAAAATACAGGCGTTTGGCTTTCGGAATCTGCCGGCACACTCACACCCTGAGGTCAGATCCACCATGCAAAAGCACATCGGCACCCTCAAGCGTTGGCGCGTGCAAATCTTCGCCATTACCTGGCTCGCCTACGCGGCCTTCTACTTCACTCGCAAAGCGTTCTCCGTGGCCAAGCTGGGGATCGGTGAAGACCCTACCTTTCACCTCGACAAAATGGCCATGGCCAACCTCGACGGGCTCTACCTGGCAGCCTATGCCGTCGGCCAGTTCACCTGGGGCATCCTCGCCGATCGCTATGGGCCGCGGGTGGTGGTGTTCGGCGGATTGTTGATCTCAGCCTTGGCGGCGTTGGTGATGGGCACCTTTGCCACCTTGCCGATCTTCGCTACCTGCATGGTCATCCAGGGCCTGGCGCAGGCCACCGGGTGGTCCGGTCTGTGCAAGAACCTCGGCAGTTTCTACCCCGCCGAACAACGCGGCCGGGTGCTGGGCCTGTGGAGTTCGTGCTACGCCTTTGGCGGCCTGGTGGCTTCGCCTTTTGTCGGCTGGTGGGCCTATACCCTGGTGGGCAGTTGGCATGCGGCGTTCATTTCCAGTGCCGCGGTGGTGGCAGTGGTGGCGCTGCTGTTTTTTATCTTTCAGCGCAACCAGCCTGAAGACGTCGGCTTGCCGGCGGTGGAGCCGCAGCCGCAACTGACAGCTGCCGAGGCAGATGCGCAAAGCCGGATCAGTATGTGGGCGCCGCTGCGCGAAATCCTGCGCAACCGCACGGTGCTGACCCTGGGCCTGGCGTACTTCATGCTCAAGCCAGCGCGTTACGCGATTCTGTTGTGGGGACCAGTGATCGTCTTCGAGCAAATGCCCTCCGTGGGCAAGGTGGGGGCAGCGATCATCCCCACCGCGTTCGAGCTGGCGGGGTTGCTGGGTCCGATCATGATTGGCCTGGCCTCGGACAAACTGTTCGGTGCGCGGCGCTTGCCGGCCTGCGTCCTGAGCCTGCTGGCGCTGACCGTGTCGCTGGCGCTGTTCATGGGCGCCTTGCAGACCGGTAGCGTGTTGCTGGTAGTGGCCTTGTTGTTTGTCATGGGCCTGACCCTGTACGGACCGGACTCGATGATCAGCGGTGCGGCCGCGATTGACTTCGGCACCGCCAAGGCCGGCGCCACCGCCGCTGGTTTCGTCAACGGCTGCGGTTCGGTCGGGGCGATCCTCGGCGGCCTGCTGCCCGGCTACTTCGACACGGTCACGGTGTTCATCGTGTTTGCCGGTTGCGCGTTGTTTTCCGCCCTGGTGCTGATCCCCCACTGGAACAGCCGCCCGGCAGGGCTGCAACCTAACCGTGCGCTTGTGCCGACGGTGCCGGTAACGATTTAGCCACTGCACAGCTGATTGCTCCCTGCCGCCGCTCTTAGCCTGACCGGGGCGCCTTGCCGGCGTGGGGCAGCAACCAGTCGAACAACAGTTGGTTGTGCCCCGTGCGTGCAGACGGGCTGGTGGGCCTGGCACTCTCAATGAAGCTCAGGCGTTGCTCGCTGTTCCAGTGTTGCTGGAAGTACTCGGCCAGCGCCACGCATTGCCCCGGATACAGCAGGTACAGTTGGTCCGGGGTGCGGGCGAACTCGCAGGCCAGCTGTTTTTTCTGCGCGGGTGAAAGCGCCAGGTTACCCGACGCCAGGCTGGTGCCCTGCATGACCACGTCGCTGCGATCCAGGCCGCTCAACTCCTTGAGGCCGGGGCGCGGCATACGCACGATGTACCAGTTGGCGTGGGCCAGGCGGTCAGTGGTCGCGGGCGGGCGTTCGAACAGCGAGATTTCACCGCTCCAGCCGCTGTGCTGGGGCTGAGGCGGTCCGGGGTGTTCGAGGTGTTCGCCGCCCGGGGTGGGTGTCGGGCTGAACAGTGGGCCGGCCAAGGTGATGCTGTCTGCAGTCAAGTGCAGCACGTTGCCATTGGCTGTGAGGCTGATGGGGTGTTCTTCAGCGTGCCGTGCCGGGCCATTGCGCACCGCGCCGAGGTCGGTGGCATACAACACTGGTCGATCGGGATCGTCATCAAGGAAGCTGACCTGGACTTCGCTGCCGCCTGCGGGCACCTGCGTGGCGTGCGCGGCCACCTGGACCCTGGGCAACCAAAGCCCCGAGGGCGCGTCACCTGCGGCCTGCTCAGGCCACAACCGGACCTCCACCCGACCCAGTGCGTCGAGCACTGCCGGCTCTACTACCCGACCGATTTGCTGACCGTGGATGCGCGGCTTGGGGTGCTTGAGCGCCGGGCGGAATTCGCTGGACCAGGGAATGGCGGTGAATTGATTGCGGTAGAGGTTCGCTGAGCCTTGGTGCTCAACCTCGCAGAGCAACCACTGGTCATTGAACACCGCGACAGGATGGCCGCTGACTTGCAGGATGCCGCCACTGCACAGACCCGGCTGGGTACTGTGCCCCTGGACTTGCCGGTGCAGGCACCGCAGCCGTTCGAGCTCGCGCCGGCTCAACTGGAGCTGGTGCTGCTGGGTCAGGGTTGCCCGGGCTGTGGCCTGGGCGATTTGATTGGCGGCGTCTGCCGGCGCGGGGCGCGACTCCTGTGGTTCGCCCCGTGGCTGAACGCTGTGGCGCGGCGCGGAGTCGAGCGGGCTGTGACATTGAAACAACTGGCTGATCACCGGCTGGTCGGCACTGGGCGCAAAGGCGGTCTCTAGCGGGTGCTGGGTGAAGCTGGCGCTGTCCTCGGCGAACACCAGTACATGTCGCTCGTGCTGGTGTTCAAAGTGAAAGTGGATGCCTTCCTCTTCACACAGCCGATGCAGCAGGTGCAGGTCGGTTTCGTCGTACTGGATGCACAGCGCCCGCGGTGGGTACTCGCCATGGTGCAGCTCGAAGCGGTAACTGTCGGCGGGCAGGTTGTGCTCTTCGAGCAGCTGGTGCAGCAGTTGTGGCACGCTCAACTCACGCCGCACACGCCGTCGTGGCGTTTGCTCCAGGGCTACCAGGCGAGGTGCCAGGGTCAGACGATAAGTGATCTGCCGTGCGCTTGCCTCGATCAGAGCGGCGCACTGGACGATCCCGTGGCGACCGCAATCCGCACCCAGGCTGAGGTAGGCCGGCTGGTGCAGCCACTGCTCAAGCTGAATCGCCGGTGCGGGGCCGAGCAATTCGATCTCTAGTTGGTACAGCTGGTTGAGGGCTTCGTGCCCTTTGAACTGACGCACCGCAAAACTCAAGGCGAGCTCGGGGAGGGTCAGGGTTGGGCTCAGGCCCGGGGGGCTTTCCATGTCGTTGTGCATCACACACCCTTGTGCCTTGAAGTTCGGGACATCGAGGGTACGAAACACTGAGGGTTAATAGTCAGCCCCTAAGCGCATTTCAGAAAGCCCCTACAAGCGCTTGTGGTGATGTCGCTCATCCACTGCAGTTTTTGGTCGATTGCCAACTTTTTGCCGTATAAACTTGCGCAAAGCGTCGGCCAATAGATGTCTCGGCGCCACAGATCAAGAGAGTGAGTTATGGGCGCACAGTGGAAGGTTAAACACAAAGAAGCGGCAGCCAACGCCAAGGGGAAAATCTTCGGCAAGCTGGTGAAGGAAATCACCATTGCTGCGCGTAACGGTGCCGATACCGCAACCAACGCGCATTTGCGCCTGGTGGTGGAACAGGCCAAGAAGGCCTCGATGCCCCGTGAAACCCTGGAACGGGCGATCAAGAAGGGTTCGGGTCAACTGGGTGAGACCGTGCAGTACCACCGTGTGACCTACGAAGGGTTTGCCCCGCACCAGGTACCGCTGATCGTTGAGTGCGTGACCGACAATATCAACCGCACCGTGGCGGAAATCCGCGTGGCGTTCCGTAAGGGTCAGTTGGGGGCTTCCGGTTCCGTGGCTTGGGACTTCGACCACGTGGGCATGATCGAGGCATCGCCGGACACCCCGGACGCCGATCCGGAGATGGCTGCAATCGAAGCCGGTGCCCAGGATTTCGAACCCGCCGAAGACGGCGCGACCCTGTTCATCACCGAAGCCACCGACCTCGATTCGGTGCAGAAAGCCTTGCCGGAGCAGGGCTTCACCGTGTTGTCGGCAAAACTGGGCTACAAGCCGAAGAACCCGGTCAGCGGCTTGACTGACGCGCAGATGGAAGAAGTCGAAGCGTTCCTTGAAGGCCTGGACAACCACGACGACGTGCAGGACATGTTTGTCGGGTTGGCGGGTTGATCTGATTCGCCAGTGACACCGTCATCGCGAGCAGGCTCGCTCCCACATTAGATCGCGCCCGACCAGGCAACTCGGTCAACTGTGGGAGCGAGCCTGCTCGCTATTGACCGCGCAGCGGTCACAGACTTTCCAATTGCTCCACGACTTCGTTGAACCCGGGCCGTGCCAGCACTTGGGGCTGACAGCACTGGCGCTGCAACCTCTCCAGTACCTCGCGTCGTGCGGCACTCAGGCCGGAGTCGATCCGCGCCAGTAACTCCCCCAGCAGAATCCCGAAGGCGCGCACTTCGATGCGTTGCAGTGCGCGGGTTTCCAGGGTCTCGGCGCGGGCATGGAAGGACGCTGCGCCGAAGTCCCCCAGCAGGCAGTCGCCCTGATCGTTATACAAAGTGTTGTGGCCATACAAGTCGCCGTGGGTGATGCCCTGTCGATGCAGGTGCGCAGCGGCCGAGGCGATGCCGCGGGCGATGTTCAATGCCACTTCGGCGCTAAAGCGCGTGTCGGGCTCATACACGTCGCGGCTGCAGGAATCCAGGCTGGGCAAGGCGGCCAGGTTGCGATAACTGCGGTCGATCAACCCCATCACCAGTCCGGCCTGTTGCTGTGGATGGTCGACGATGCGCCCCAGCACGCTGATCAGCTGCGGATGAGTGCCGGCGCTGAGGCAGGCGTTCATTTCATGCAGGGGCGAACCGTCGCTGGTCATCGAGCCTTTGTAGAGTTTCACCGCGACCTGGCGCTCCGGCAGTGATGACGGCTGCCACCGTGCCTGATGAATCACCCCCGAAGCGCCTTCGCCCAGGCGCTGCTGCAGCTGCAATTGCGCCCAGGGGATGTGTGCGGTGGCGGCCAGCGCGCTGGCATCGGCCTCGGTTTCCAGCGGGTTGCCGGCATACGCCAGCCAGGCCAGGGACGGCAAGGTCAGCAACCACTGGGGCAGTTCGCTGAGTTGGTTTTCGGCAATGCGGATCAATTCCAGCCGATGGCACTGGCCCAGGCTGGCGGGCAGGCTGCGCAGCCGGTTGCCGGCGAGCATGAGTTTTTGCAGCAGCGGGCGTTGCCCCAGTTCGCTGGGCAATTGCTCCAGTTCATTGTCGGTCAGGATCAACCAGCGCAACAGTGGCGGCAGCGCCGTGGCCGGGACCCGCTGCAGGTGATTGCTCTTGAAGCCGATCATGCTCAGTTGCTGGCATTGACCCAGGCTGGCCGGCAGTTCGCGCAAGTGATTATTCGAACAGAACAGCACCCGCAAGTGGCGCAGTCGGTGCAGGTCGTCCGGCAATTGGCGCAAGGCGTTGCCGCTGAGGTTGAGCACCTCCAGCGAGTCCGCCAGGCTGTAAATTTCCTCGGGAAACTCCTCCAGGCCGCACGACAGGTCCAGTCGTTTGATCCCGGCCAACTCGCCGGATCGCAGTTGTGCAAGGGTATGCATGAACACATCCAGTCAATGGAAGAGAGGGCGGCGTCGAGCCTGCAAACGTTGGAATGATAACGGTAAACGTCCGGGTCTGGCGGCTAGAACTTCAGCGTCTGCTGGATGACCTGGGTAGCCGGGTCGCGGGCTTCGCTGACCATCGCATAGTTGTAGCCGGCCCCCGACCAGTATTGCGCCTGCAATTCACCGTCGCTGCGACTGCCTTTGGGGAGCAGGTAGTTACGCGGGCCGGGCGGGCGGATGTAGAAGCTGATCTTGCGCCCGCCTTGATCTTCATACATCACCATGGCCGCCGGGCCCTGGTCGGTGCTCAGCAAACGTGCGCTGACCGGCTGGAAACCCGCGTTGGCGAGGTCCGGCAGGCGGTTGGCGTGGGCAAAATAATGATCGAGCCAGCCCTGCATGTCGCCGTCATCGCTGACCCGATAGTCGGCCGGCAGCAGGCCTTGCTGGGCGAACATTCGGTACGCCTGCATCGCGTCAGTCATCGGCAGGGTGCCACCGCTGAGCGTCATTTGCCGTGCTTGCCAGCCACCCAGGCCGCCGACACTGACTGCGATCAGCAGCAGGGCGGCACTGGCCAGTTGGCGCCGGGACTGGCGCTTGCGGCGTTGGCGAATCAGCCCCGGGTCGAGGTCGGGGTTGTCCGGTTGTTGCAAGGCGCCGCCCAGGGCTGCCCGCAGTCGCTGGGCGTCCTGCTGCCAGGCGCGTACCTGCCCGGCCATCTGCGGATTGGCCGCCAGGTACGTCTCCACCAGGCGCCGGTCGGCATCGTTGAGCTGATGGTCGACGTAGGCGTGCAGGTCATTGACGCTGGGCGGCATGCTGATCATTTGAGTCTCCGCAGGGAAGGGCTACTGATTTCACCGTCGCTGAGCAGACGCAAAGCCTGGCGCGCCCGGGACAGACGAGACATTACGGTGCCGGTCGGGACGTCGAGGATCTCGGCGACCTCTTTATAACTCAAGCCCTCCACCGCAACCCAGAGCAACAGCGCCCGCTGCTCGGTGGGCAACCGGTCGAAGGCTTCCAGGGTGTTCTGCGCAATCACCGTGCGCTCCAGCGAAGGCTGCGGCTCGTCGCGACCGGTGAAAAACTCAAGCATCCGCGCATAACGCCGGGAGCGGCGATGGGCGTCGAGAAACTGCCGGTACAGAATCGCAAACAGCCAGGCCCGCAGATCGCCCTCCGGGTGTTTGCTGCCCCAACTCGACAGCGCACGCTCCAGGCACGACTGCACCAGATCGTCGGCGCTGCTGGAATTGCGGGTCAGCGAGACCGCAAAGCGACGCAGCCTGGGGATCAGTTCACGTAACTGTTCGTCGAGAGGGTTCATGGTGGGCGGGCCAGTCACTACGCTTGGAACCAGAGAGACGCTTGGCAGTGGAGGTTATTCCCGTGGCGCAGAAATAAACATCGGGCCATGGAATAAACGTCGACGGGCAACGTCTGCCTGATCCTTGCCACACGCCGTTCCCGGCCCTGGAGTGTTACATGGTAGATCGTTCCCCACCCCCCGACAGGCTTCCTTTAAGTCCCGTCAGCCTGGCCCTGCGCCTGGCAGCGATTGGCCTGGTGGTTGGCGCCATGGCCGTGGCCTTTGCCTACGTCAACGGTTCTCTCGACCCACAGCGCTTGACTCCCAAGGCACTGGTTAACGTGCTTGAAACCAACAACGGCGTTCACCCAGGGTTTCGCCGCAACCACGCCAAGGGGGTGTGCGTGATCGGCTATTTCGAGAGCAGCAACGAGGCGCGTGCCTATTCCACCGCGCAGGTGTTCAACGCTGCACGAACCCCGGTGGTCGGGCGGTTTGCCTTGCCCAGCGGCAATCCTTACGCACCGGATACTAGCGTGCCGATCCGTAGCCTGGCGCTGCGCTTCACTCAGGCCGATGGGCAACAATGGCGCACGGGCATGAACAGCATGCCGGTGTTCCCGGTGGGTACACCCCAGGCGTTTTATCAGTTACAGCAGGCGCAGAGCCCGGATCCTGCAACGGGCAAACCGGACCCAGCGGCCGCCCCGGCATTTTTTGCCGCGCACCCGGAAACCGCGCCGTTCCTGCGCTGGATCAAGAGCGCCAAACCCTCGGCCAGCTACGCCACCGAGACCTATAACGGCATCAATGCGTTTTATCTGGTGAATCCGGCGGGTCAACGCCAGGCCGTGCGTTGGGGGGTCGTTCCGCAGGCCCGGGACGGCGCAACCACCAGCGCCGCACAAGGCGCTGATGTTCTCGAACAGGACTTGCGCGAGCGCCTGCAGGCCGGGCCGTTGCGCTGGCAGTTGCTGATCACCCTGGCCGATCCGACGGACCCCACTGACGATGCCAGTCAAGCCTGGCCGGCTGAACGCAAGGTACTGAACGCCGGGACGCTGGTGCTGCAAAGCAGCCAGGCGCAAAACAGTGGCGAGTGCCGGGATATCAACTACGACCCGCTGATCCTGCCCAGTGGCATCGAGCCCTCGAAAGACCCGTTGCTGGCCGCGCGTTCGGCCGCCTACGCCAGCTCCTATCTGCGCCGGACCAGCGAAGTCGGTCAGTTGCCTGACGCTAAACAGGAGGCCGCCCAATGAGCGCGCAACCGAACCACTTCGCGCCCCTGGCGCGGCTGCTGCACTGGCTGATGGCATTGCTGGTGATCGCCATGCTGTTCATTGGCGCCGGCATGGTCGCCTCGGTGTCCGAGCGCCATGAATGGCTGATCCACCTGCACAAGCCGTTGGGCGTGGCGATCCTGTTGCTGGTGATCGTGCGCCTGTTCGTGCGCTTCTCGACGCGTCAACCGCCCTTGCCGGCGGACCTGCCCGGTTGGCAGGTGCTCGCGGCCAAGGCGTCCCATGGGCTGCTGTATGCCCTGATGCTGATCTTGCCAGTGCTCGGCTGGGCGATGATTTCGGCAGCGGGTGATCCGGTCACGCTGGGCATTGGCCTGCAATTGCCAGCAATCGTGCCGGCCAATGCCGCGCTGTTCGCCTTCCTGCGCAGGGCCCATGGGTACCTGGCCTACCTGCTGTTCCTCACGGTATTGCTGCACCTGGCCGCAGCGCTGTTCCACGGCTGGATCCGGCGTGACGGCGTATTGCAGAGCATGCTGTCCGGCAAGGATCACTGATCGGGCAGGGCGCTGCTGGCGAGGCCTGAGGGCCGCATGCGCTGTGGCATGCGGCCCGTTGAGCGATCAGCGCAGGGTTTTCACCAGTGCGGCGACGGTCGACAACACATCCTTGCCCAATTGCATCGAGCGCTTGCCGGACCAGCCGGTGTGGGGGTTCGGGGCGTCGTTGTGGTCCTTGAACGGCATCTCCAGGGTCAGTGACAGGCAGTCGAATTTCTGTCCGACGCTGTTGCAGGCCAGGGTCATGTTGGCTTTCCCCGGTAGGTCGCGGGTGTAGCCGTGGGTGGTCTGGAAGTCACGGGTCTGGTGTTTCAGATGGCTGCGAAAGTGCTCCTCAAGCGCAGCCAGGCGTGGCGTGTAGCCAGGGTTGCCTTCGCAGCCGGCCGTGAACACGTAGGGGATTTCTTCATCGCCATGGATATCCAGGAACAGGTCAACGCCGTATTGGTCCATGTGCTGCTGCACGAACAACACTTCCGGACTGCTTTCCTGGCTTGCGCTCTGCCAGGCACGGTTGAGGTCCTGGCCCATGGCGTTGGTGCGCAGGTGGCCGTGGAACGCCCCGTCCGGGTTCATGTTCGGCACCAGGTACAGGTCGGCACTGGCCAGCAGGCTGTTGAGCTCTGGGTCATTGTGCTGTTGCAGGCGTTCGATCACTCCCTCCATGAACCATTCGGCCATGTGTTCGCCGGGGTGTTGCTGGGCGATGATCCAGACCTTGCGCTGGCCTTCGGCGCCACTGCCTTTGCGCAACAGTTGAATGTCACGGCCCTCGACGCTCTTGCCGGTGGCCAGTAACTCGGTACCGGCCTTGCCCAGCGCCTGCTCGATCAGCCAGTCATGGCGGCCGCGGCTGTAGGGCTCGAAGTAGGCGAACCAGGCGTGAGTCTCGCGGGCTTCCAGGCTGAAGCGCAAGCAGTCGCCTTCGAAAATGGTCGGCACCCGGAACCAGTTGACGTGGTCGTAGGAGGCCACCGCCTGGTAACCGTCCCAGGCCTTGTTGTAGGAGGACTTACTGGCGTTGCTCAGGCGAAACCAGTGTTCTTCGCCCACATGCAGGCCGCTGGCCTTGAAGTGGAACCACTGGAAATGCGGGCTGCGGGTGTCGGGCTTGATGGCCAGCAAGGCCTGTAGCGGATTGCTGAGGTCCAGCACTTCGATGTTGCCGCTGTCGAAGTTGGCAGTGATATCAAAGGAGCGTTGAGCCACGGTCATAATCTCATCCTGGATATGATTTTTATGGCGCTACTTTACACGGGCGAGGGGTAAAGCCGAGGGCAATTTACCGGGAAAGGAGGGGGGCGTCGTCCTTGACGCTGCAGCAGCTTAGTGGCTATGCGATTGATTCTCAAGTGCTATTTGTCAGTGTTTAATTCGGGTTTTTGTGAGTCGTGTTGCAAAAAGGTGGTCTTTTGATATCATGCGCGCCATCGAATTTAGCAGTACCAGTCTTCATTAGCCTGAAGCCAAAGCCAGAATAACTGGCAAAAAAAAGACCCGGCAAAAAGCCGGGTCAAAAACCGTGATTAGCCTGATGAGGAGATATTCCAAGAGTCCGACCTAAGGTCCCTTGGTCTATCGACTGATCTCGCGACCAGCTGCATGCAATAATAATCATTATCATTTGCAAGTCAACTATTTTTACCCGCCTCATAGGAAATATCTTTCCTGTCGTTTTGCCAGACGCCGCGACCTGCCTCAGGTTCCGACGTTTTACCTCGGTTTCAACCGCGTAATCTCAGTAGATCCGCTCTGCGTCCAGTGACCTGTCCACCATGGCTTTTGCCATGTCGATCATGTGCACCACCGAAAACGCAAGGTCGCGGCGTGGGCCCTGCAGGTTGTCCGCTGACTCATGGGCGGAGGCGGCCGCACAGCGCAACAGGTCCGAGGCATGTGCCAGGGCCTCCTCGCGACTGACGTGAGGGCTGACATCGAAGAAGCGTTCGATGACTTGGGGATCTGAAACAGCGGGTTTCAAGTAATAGTCCAGCGCGCGTTGGGCGGCGGCGCAGTTATTGAGTGAACTGAAGTCGCTGGTGGTTTCCGACGCGGGCAGCGTGTTATCGGTGAGATCCATGGTGAGTACCTATTCCGAGGGTGGGGCCGTTGGTGTTGGTAGAGAATAGTACTAACTGTATTCATGACCAAAAATTAAATACTACAATGTGTGTGTTGAGGGTCAGCCAGCGCGAAGTATTGTTCCGCCCATGGATAAATGGATTGAATTGGTCAAGGCCAAGATGAGTGAACTACGGATCACTCAGGAAAAACTCGCAGAGCGTCTCGCCATGTCACAGGGTGGCGTCGGGCATTGGCTGAACAAGCGCCGGCAGCCCAGCCTCGATGACATGAACCGGGTGTTGCAGGAACTCGGATTGGGTTTTCTCGAGGTGGCCATGGTGCTCAGGGAGGTCGAGCAGGCGCAGGACGAGGGTGCAGAACCGGGATCGCTGGCGCAAAAGTACAACCCATACTTTCGTTACCCGGTGAGCGATTGGCGGGTCCTGTCGCAGGTGCGCGAGGCCCAGGTGCCGGCCTACGGCAACGGGCGCTCCGAGATGA
This sequence comes from Pseudomonas sp. Irchel 3H3, assembly GCF_900187635.1. Taxonomy (NCBI): domain Bacteria; kingdom Pseudomonadati; phylum Pseudomonadota; class Gammaproteobacteria; order Pseudomonadales; family Pseudomonadaceae; genus Pseudomonas; species Pseudomonas sp. Irchel 3H3. Next base: position 204,096 of record NZ_FYEC01000007.1, read on the forward strand.
CGGATTACCATGCCCAGGGCGCAGCTTTCTGGTTGGTGGTGGTGGGGGATGCGATGACCGCACCCACAGGCATCAGCATTGCCCAGGACATGCTGATCCTGGTCGACCCGGCGGTGGAAGCGGTACCGGGCAAACTGGTGATCGCGCAATGGGCCGACAGCGCCGAAGCGACCTTTCGCAAGTTGATCGAGGAGGGCGGGCAACGTTATCTGGTGCCCTTGAATCCGACCTACCCCAAAGCCCTGTTTACCGAGCAGTGTCGGATCATCGGCGTGGTGGTACAGGCCACCGCGCGGTTTTAACCCGGCAGGTCCTGGCTCACAGGACCTGCCGGTGACTCGCGGTTACTCCAGCTCGACCAGCGCGCTGCCTTCGGTGACCATCTCGCCTTCCTGGCAATACAAGGCCTTGATCACGCCATCCTGGGGCGCCCGAATGCTGTGCTCCATCTTCATCGCTTCGAGCACCACCAGCGGCGCACCGGCTTCCACAGTCTGCCCAGGTTCGACCAACACCCGGACAATGCTGCCGTTCATCGGGGCGGTCAGGCCGCCTTGATGGCTGTGGCTGGCTTCAACCGCGGCAATCGGATCGTACTCGCTGATGCAACGCAACTCGCCTGCCCACTGCAGGTACAGATGCTGGTCCTGGCGAATCGCCCGCAACTGGCGGCGCAGCCCCTGATGCTCGACACGCAACTGCTCATCCTTGAGCTCGGCGGTGTGGGCGTTGGTCGGCGCCAGGGTAATGGCCCGGTCCTGGCCTTCACAGCACAGGTGCAGGGTGGTTTCAGCCGGCAAGCCGGCACGAAAGCCATTGCCGTTGGCCCAGGGTGAGCTCGGGTCGTCGCCGCGCACGTTGGGGCGCCGGCTTTGGGCGAAGGCCTGGGCGGCAGCGTGCCAGAACTCATCGCTGAGTGCCTGGGGCGCCGGCAGCAATTGTTCCTGGTAGCGTGGGATAAATCCGGTGTCCAGTTCGGCTGCGGCGAATGCCGGGTGTGCGACGATTCTGCGCAAGAAGCTGATGTTGGTCTTCAAGCCGCCAATGGCGAACTCATCGAGCATGCTCAGCAAGCGCAGGCGTGCCTGTTCGCGGTCCTCGCCCCAGGCAATCAGCTTGCCGAGCATCGGGTCATAGTACGGCGAAACCACGTCGCCTTCCTCGACGCCACTGTCAACTCGACGTCCCGGGCCCGGGGCTGATTCGCGGTACAGCGCCAGGTGCCCGGTAGCCGGCAGGAAGTCGTTGCTCGGGTCTTCGGCGTACAGACGCACTTCGATCGCATGGCCGATCAGCGGCACCTGCGCCTGGGTCATCGGCAGTGGCTCGCCCTGGGCGACGCGAATCTGCCAGGCCACCAGGTCCAGGCCGGTGATGGCTTCGGTAACCGGGTGTTCAACCTGCAGGCGGGTGTTCATTTCCATGAAGAAGAACTCGCCACGCGAGTCCAGCAGGAACTCCACGGTGCCGGCACCGACATAACCGATGGCCTGGGCAGCCCGTACCGCCGCTTCGCCCATGGCTTTACGCAGCTCGGCGCTGAGGCCGGGGGCCGGGGCTTCTTCCACCACCTTCTGGTGGCGACGCTGAATCGAGCAGTCCCGTTCGTTGAGGTACAGGCAGTTGCCGTGTTGGTCGGCGAACACCTGGATTTCCACGTGGCGCGGCTTGAGCAGGTACTTTTCCACCAGCATCCGCGAGTCGCCGAACGATGACAGCGCTTCACGCTGGGCCGAGGCCAGGGCTTCGGCCAGTTGGCTGGTGTCCTCGACCACTTTCATGCCCTTACCGCCGCCACCGGCCGTGGCCTTGAGCAGCACCGGGTAGCCGATGCGCTCGGCGGCAACGCGGAAGGTTTCCAGGTCCTGGGCTTGCCCGTGATACCCCGGGACCAGCGGCACGCCGGCGGTTTCCATCAAGGCCTTGGCGGCAGACTTGCTGCCCATGGCGTCGATGGCCGAGGCCGGTGGGCCGAGGAAAATCAGCCCGGCGTTTTCGATGGCGCGGGCAAAGCCGGCGTTCTCCGAAAGGAAGCCGTAGCCGGGGTGAATCGCCTGGGCGCCACTGGCCTTGGCCGCGGCCAGCAATTTGTCGATCTGCAGGTAGCTGTCGGCCGCTTTGCTACCGCCCAGGTCCACGCGGATATCCGCTTCGCGGCTGTGGCGTGCGTCACGGTCAGTGGCGCTGTGCACGGCCACGGTGGTCAGGCCCAGGGCCTTGGCGGTGCGCATGACCCGGCAAGCGATTTCGCCGCGGTTGGCCACCAGCAGGGTGGTGAGTACAGGTGCGCTCATCAACGCGGCTCCTTGGTGGTGGATGCTGTCTGCCAGCTCGGCGGACGTTTGTGCAGGAAGGCACGCAAGCCTTCCTGGCCTTCGGGGCTGACGCGGATCCGGGCAATGGCGTTTTCGCAGTAGCGGCGCAGGGCTGGGTTCAGTGCGCCGCTGCCGACTTCACGCAGCAATTCTTTGCTCGAGCGCATGGCTTGCGGGCTGTTGAGCAGCAGGTTGCTGATCCAGCTTTCAACCTGTGACTCCAGCTCGCTGGCCGGATAGCTTTCGCTGAGCAGGCCCAGTTCCCGGGCCCGCTGGCCACTGAAGCGCTCGGCTGTCAGCGCATAACGACGGGCTGCACGCTCACCGATGGCTTGCACGACGAAGGGGCTGATCACCGCTGGCGCCAGGCCGATGCGCACTTCCGACAGGCAGAACTGCGCGTCGTCGGTGCCGATCGCCAGGTCGCAGCAACTGACCAGGCCCACCGCGCCGCCAAAGGCCGCGCCCTGGACCACGGCCAGGGTCGGCAGCTTCAGTTTGGCCAGGTTGTACATCAACTCGGCGAGCTCGCGGGCATCGTCCAGGTTGGTGTGGTAATCGAGCTCGGCCGATTGCTGCATCCAGGCCAGGTCGGCGCCGGCACTGAAGTGCTTGCCGCGGCCGCGCACCAGCAGGAAACGCAGGCTTGGATCGGCCTGGACCTTGTCCAGCGCCAGGATCAGTTCACGAATCATCTCGGCGTTGAACGCGTTGTTCTTGGCTTCGCGGCTGAGCCAGAGCGTGGCGAAACCACGGGGATCGGTCAGCAGTTCCAGGGTATTGAAGTCGCTCATGTGTAACCTCTGCACAACTCTTCGATGCAGGCGTCGGGCTTGCCGGCGAACGTCATTGCGCTTATCTCAAGCGCTCTTTTCGCGGGTAGCCTGGCGCCTGCGGGATCACATCCGGAACACGCCAAAGCGGGTCGGTTCGACCGCTGCGTTCAGCGAAGCGGACAACGCCAGCGCCAGCACGTCACGGGTTTGCGCCGGGTCAATGACCCCGTCGTCCCACAAACGCGCACTGGAGTAGTAGGGGTGGCCCTGTTCTTCGTACTGATCGAGGATCGGTTGCTTGATCTCGGCTTCCTGGGCTGCGCTGAAGTCCTGGCCGCTGCGTTCGGCCTGCTCGCGCTTGACCTGCACCAGCACGCCAGCGGCCTGCTCGGCCCCCATCACGCCGATGCGCGCGTTGGGCCACATCCACAGGAACCGTGGATCGTAGGCGCGCCCGCACATGCCGTAGTTACCGGCGCCGAAACTGCCGCCAATGATTACCGTGAACTTTGGCACCTTGGCACAGGCCACCGCGGTCACCAGTTTGGCGCCGTGCTTGGCGATGCCGCCGGCTTCGTACTTCTGGCCGACCATGAAACCGGTGATGTTTTGCAGGAACAACAGGGGAATCCCGCGCTGGCAGGCCAGTTCGATGAAGTGCGCGCCTTTCTGCGCGGCTTCGGCGAAGAGGATGCCGTTGTTGGCGAGGATTGCGATCGGGTAACCGTGCAGATGGGCAAAACCGCACACCAGGGTGGTGCCGAACAGCGCCTTGAACTCATCGAATACCGAGCCGTCGACCAGGCGCGCGATCACTTCACGCACATCAAACGGTTGCTTGGCATCAGCCGGGACCACGCCATACAGCTCGTCGTTGGCAAACAGCGGGGCAATCGGCGTGCGTTGCTGCAGCTCGCCCAGCTTGCGCCAGTTGAGGTTGGCGACGCTGCGCCGGGCCAGGGCCAGGGCGTGTTCGTCGCTGTCGGCGTAGTGGTCGGCAACCCCGGAAATCTTGCAGTGCACATCGGCCCCGCCGAGGTCTTCGGCACTCACCACTTCACCGGTCGCGGCTTTCACCAGCGGTGGCCCGGCGAGGAAAATCGTCGCCTGCTCACGCACCATGATGGCTTCGTCGGCCATGGCCGGCACATAAGCCCCACCGGCGGTGCAGGAACCCATGACCACGGCGATCTGGGGAATGCCCATGGCGCTCATGTTGGCCTGGTTGAAGAAGATCCGGCCGAAGTGCTCACGGTCCGGGAACACCTCATCCTGGCGTGGCAGGTTGGCACCGCCGGAGTCCACCAGGTAGATGCACGGCAGGCGATTCTGCTGGGCAATGGTCTGGGCCCGCAGGTGTTTTTTCACCGTCAGTGGGTAGTAGGAGCCGCCTTTGACCGTGGCATCGTTGGCGACGATCATGCATTCGACACCTTCGACGCGGCCGATGCCGGCAATCACACCCGCTGCCGGCACGTCTTCGCCATACACCTGGTACGCCGCCAACTGGCTGATTTCCAGGAAGGGTGAGCCGGGGTCGAGCAAGCGGTTGATCCGCTCGCGGGGCAGCAGTTTACCCCGTGAGGTATGCCGCTCCTGGGCCTTGGCGCCGCCGCCTTGCTGGACCTGGGCGAGCAGGGTGTGCAGCGCGTCGACCTGGGCAAGCATCGCCGCGCTGTTACTGGCGAACTCCGCCGAACGGGGGTTGAGCTGGGTGTGCAGGATGGCCATGGACAGCTCCGTTAGCGGGTTTCGTTAAACAGTTCGCGACCGATCAGCATGCGACGGATCTCACTGGTGCCGGCACCGATTTCGTACAGCTTGGCGTCGCGCAGCAGGCGGCCGGCCGGGAATTCGTTGATATAGCCGTTGCCCCCCAGGATCTGGATCGCGTCGAGGGCCATCTGGGTGGCGCGTTCGGCGCTGTAGAGGATTACCCCGGCGGCGTCCTTGCGGGTGGTTTCGCCGCGCTCGCAGGCCTGGGCCACCGCATACAGGTAGGCGCGGCTGGCGTTGAGCTGGGTGTACATGTCGGCGACCTTGCCCTGGATCAGCTGGAATTCGCCGATGCTCTGGCCGAACTGCTTGCGGTCGTGGATGTAGGGCACGATCAGGTCCATGCAGGCTTGCATGATCCCGGTCGGGCCGCCGGACAGGACCACGCGCTCATAGTCCAGGCCGCTCATCAGGACTTTGACGCCACCGTTGAGCACGCCAAGGATGTTCTCCTGCGGGACTTCGACGTCGTCGAAGAACAGCTCGCAGGTGTTGGAGCCACGCATGCCCAGCTTGTCGAATTTGTTGCTGCGGCTGAAGCCTTTCCAGTCACGCTCGACGATGAACGCGGTGATCCCGTGCGGACCCTTTTCCAGGTCGGTCTTGGCGTAGATCACATAGGTATTGGCGTCCGGACCGTTGGTGATCCAGGTCTTGCTGCCGTTGAGCACATAGTGGTCGCCGCGTTTATCGGCACGCAGCTTCATCGATACCACGTCGGAACCGGCATTCGGCTCGCTCATGGCCAGCGCGCCGATGTGTTCGCCGCTGATCAGCTTGGGCAGGTACTTGGTTTTCTGCTCGTGGTTGCCGTTACGGTTGATCTGGTTGACGCACAGGTTGGAGTGGGCGCCGTAGGACAGGGCGACCGACGCCGAACCGCGGCTGATCTCTTCCATCGCGACCACGTGGGCCAGGTAACCGAGGCCGGCACCGCCGTACTCTTCCGCGACCGTGATGCCCAGCAGCCCCATGTCGCCGAACTTGCGCCACAGATCCGCGGGGAACAGGTTGTCGATGTCGATCTGGGCGGCGCGGGGCGCAATCTCTTTGCTGACGAATGCGCGGACCTGGTCACGCAGCATGTCGATAGTTTCGCCGAGGGCAAAGTTCAGAGACGGATAGCTCATGGGGCACCTTTAAACTTGTTTTTATCAATGGAGAATCGGCCTGCGATGCGCGCCGAGTCGACTGTCACCTTTACGTTAACGTAAACCTGAGACGAATGGCTGTCAATCGCCCTTTACGTTAACGTCAACTTGAGCGAGAGTAGAGGCAGTTCAGGTCGGGTCCGGCTGCATGATGCCGGACTTCCACACACCCGCTAATAAAGACAATAGGGGTCGTCATGGATCAACACAGTGCTCACCCACAGCACAGCTACACCCGTGGCTCACAGGACAAAGCCTTGCTGGCGATGACCATTGGCCAGGCATTCGACAACACGGTCGCCCGCAACCCGCAGGGCGAAGCGTTGGTGGTCCGCCACCAGCAGTTGCGCTACAGCTGGACGCAACTGGCCGAGGCGGTGGAGCTGCACGCCAGGGCGCTGCTGGCGCTAGGCCTGCAGGCCGGGGACCGCCTCGGTGTCTGGGCGCCCAATTGTGCCCAGTGGTGCATCAGCCAGTTCGCCAGCGCGAAGATCGGGGTGATCCTGGTCAACATCAACCCGGCCTATCGCAGCTCGGAGCTTGAGTACGTGCTCAAGCAGTCCGGTTGCCAGTGGCTGGTATGTGCCGGCTCCTTCAAGACCTCCGATTACCACGCCATGCTGCAAGGCCTGGCGCCGGAGCTGGCGCAACACCCGGTCGGCCAATTGCAGTGCGAGCGCCTGCCGCAACTGCGCGGCGTCATCAGCCTCGACCCGCAGCCACCCGCAGGCTTCCTGCCCTGGTCGCAACTGACGGAGCTGGGGGCTGGGGTGCCGCCCGAACAGCTCAAGGCGCGGCAGAACAGCCTGCATTTCGACCAGGCTGTGAACATTCAGTACACCTCCGGCACCACCGGTTTCCCCAAGGGCGCCACCCTCAGTCACTACAACATCCTCAACAATGGCTACATGGTCGGCGAAAGCCTCGGGCTGACGGCAGACGATCGCCTGGTGATCCCGGTGCCGCTGTATCACTGCTTCGGCATGGTGATGGGCAATCTGGGGTGCATCACCCATGGCACCACCATGATCTACCCCAACGACGCTTTCGACCCCTTGCTGACCCTGGAAACCGTAGCCCAGGAACAGGCCACTGGCTTGTATGGCGTGCCGACCATGTTCATCGCCATGCTCGATCACCCGCGACGCAAGGAGTTTGACCTGTCGTCCCTGCGCACCGGCATCATGGCCGGGGCGACCTGCCCGATCGAAGTGATGCGCCGGGTCATCAGCGAAATGCACATGAACGAAGTGCAGATTGCCTACGGCATGACGGAAACCAGTCCGGTGTCGTTGCAGACCGGTCCTGCGGACAATCTGGAGCTGCGGGTGACCACCGTCGGCCGCACCCAGCCGCAATTGGAAAGCAAGATCATTGATGAGGCCGGCAACCTCGTGCCCCGCGGCACCATTGGTGAACTGTGCACCCGCGGCTACAGCGTGATGCTCGGCTACTGGAACAACCCCGAAGGCACCGCTGAAGCCATCGACCAGGCGGGCTGGATGCACACCGGCGACCTGGCGACCATGAACGAAGAGGGCTACGTGTGCATTGCCGGGCGTAACAAGGACATGATCATTCGTGGCGGTGAGAATATTTACCCGCGCGAGCTGGAAGAGTTCTTCTTCACCCACCCGGCGGTGGCGGACGTGCAGGTAATTGGCATTCCGTGCGAGAAGTATGGCGAGGAGATTGTCGCCTGGATCAAGTTCCACCCCGGCCACAGCGCCAACGAGCTTGAACTGCAAACCTGGTGCAAGGAGCGCATTGCCCACTTTAAGACGCCACGTCACTTCAAGTTCGTCGAGGAGTTCCCGATGACCGTGACCGGCAAGATCCAGAAGTTCAAGATGCGCGAGATCTCTATCGAGGAGCAGCGCAAGACCAAGGGCTGACAGTGGGGGCGGGGTGCAAGCGGGCGCCGCAAGCAGGCACCCAAAGCCACTGTAGGAGCGAGCTTGCTCGCGAAGGCGATCGTACATCCAGCATGGGTGTTGAATGCATCGCCGCTATCGCGAGCAGGCCCGCTCACACGGTGGGCGATGGGCGTACCCAAACCCCAGACAGCACAAAGGGGAGCCGAAGCTCCCCTTTAATTTGTCGTTGCGTGCTCTTTTTTTATTATTAAGGGGCGGTCTATTGTTGTTTTTGGCAACCGTGGCCCTTTACCGCTGTTTTGTGCGACCCCCATGCGGGGTCAAGAGCAAACGTATTTTTTTGAGCGCTGATCTGCTTTCTCGCCAAGCGATCCAACCAGTTCGGGAGCTACCTGAAGGTAGTTTTATTGTTCTCTGCCCGGTTGCGGGTCACTGCAAGCAGCACCCTGAAAAGCACACCTTCTCCAAAAAAATCTGTTAGCTGCGTCTCTGCCGTGTTGTTTTTGTTATGTCAGAGTCGTTACGTCTTATTTTTATTAGGTTTGCCGCTTTTTTTGTTCTTGTTATGCCATAGAGATAGCAGAACTCGTGCCAACTTTTAAAATCCCTTTAAAATCAATGATTTAGTATTCTGTCGAAAAAAGCCTGACGCAAAAATCCTTCAGGTTGTTTCCGTGTTACTCGTTTTGTTGCGGGGCGGTAACACCCCGCGACACATTTACTGGGCGCTGCGGGCCTTGGCCACGCGCGAACCCGTTACTCGCCCCAGGACGTCGCAGATCTGCTGGCCGGCCACCAGCAACTGCTGCATATCCACCCCCGTCTCGATCCCCAGGCCGTTGAGCAGGTACAGCACGTCTTCGGTGGCCACGTTACCGCTGGCGCCCTTGGCGTACGGGCAACCGCCCAGGCCGGCGATGGAGCTGTCGAACACCGCGATGCCTTCCAGCAGGCTGGCATAGACGTTGGCCATGGCCTGGCCGTAGGTATCATGGAAGTGGCCGGCCAGCTTGTCCCGTGGCACCTGCGCGCCCACTACCTCGAACATCCGTCGGGTAGCGCCGGCGGTACCGGTGCCGATGGTGTCACCCAGCGACACCTCATAGCAGCCCATGGCATACAGCTCGCGGGCGACCAGGGCCACCTGCTCCGGGGCCACGTCACCTTCGTACGGACAGCCCAGCACACAGGACACGTAACCGCGCACGCTGACGCCGTGTTGGCGGGCGGCGTCCATGATCGGCACAAATCGCTCCAGGCTTTCGCTGATCGAGCAATTGATGTTGCGTTGCGAGAAGGCTTCGGAGGCGGCGGCGAACACCGCGACTTCCTTGACCCCGGCGACCATGGCGTCTTCGAACCCCCGCAGGTTGGGCGCCAGCGCGCCGTAGGTTACCCCGGGCTTGCGCTGGATTTGCGCGAACACCTCGGCGGAGCCGGCCATCTGCGGGACCCACTTGGGCGAAACGAAGCTGCCGACTTCGATGTAATCGAGGCCTGCGGCCGTCAACGCGTCGACCAGCCGCACCTTGTCGGCGACGCTGATCGGCTGGGCTTCGTTTTGCAGGCCATCGCGCGGGCCGACTTCGATCAGGCGTACATGGGAGGGGAGGGACATATCAGGTTCACCTGTGGTTAGGAGTGTGAAGGCGCGGCCTGCTGGCTCTTGAGGGTCTGTTCCAGCGCCTGGACGCAGCGCTCTTCGGCGGTGTCGAGTTCCAGCTTCATCTGTTCGATGTCCAGCAGTTGCTGTTCGAGCTGTTCACGGCGCTCGCTGATTTTTGCCAGCATGCTGTTCAACTGCTTGGTGTTACCGCTGGTGGGGTCGTAGAGTTCGATCAGTTCGCGGCATTCGGCCAGGGAAAAGCCAATGCGCTTGCCCCGCAGGATCAGCTTCAGGCTGACCTTGTCCCGAGGCGAGTAGATCCGCTCCTGCCCGCGCCGCTCGGGACTCAGCAGTCCTTGTTCTTCATAAAAGCGAATGGCGCGGGTGGTGATGTCGAGCTCGCGGGCGAGGTCGGAAATGCTGTAGGTCTGGCTGCTCATGGCGCGCTCGAAAAAGGGGCTTGGCGCTAAGCTAATGTCAGCTTGACGTAAACGTCAAGCTCCAAGCACTGCGCCAGCCCTGATTGTCCGATACCCGCCCTCAAGCTTGCTGCTTGTCCAGCTTCTTCTCGTGCGCGGTGACCTGCTGGCACAACTCGATCATCTGCTCGCGCATCCAGCGGTTGGCCGGGTCCTGGTCGGTGCTTTCGTGCCAGTACAGGTGCGTTGCCACCGGGGGCACATCGTTGACCGGCAGCAAGAATGATTGCAGTTCATGGCGGCGGGCAAAACGCTCCGGCACGGTCATCACCATGTCGGTTTGCTGCAGGACCTGGGAGGCCATCAGGTAATGCTGCGACCGCAGGGCGATCTTGCGCTGGATGCCCATCTTGCCCAGTGCCAGGTCGACATGGCCCAGGCCGCTGCGGCGGCTGGAAATATGGATGTGGGTCAGGGACAGGTAATCGTCGAGACTGAATTTTTCCTTGCCGGCCATGGGGTGGCCCTTGCGCATGGCGCAGACGTAGCGGTCTTCCATGAGTTTGACGTGGCGCACTTGCGGGTCGGTGTTGAGCGGCGCATCGACGGCGAAGTCCAGGCGGCCGGCGGCCAGTTCCTTGGTGGTTTCGCGGCGCTTGGACAGGAAACTCTCGATGATCACGCCCGGGGCCAGGCGGCGCAGGCGCTGGAACAACGGCGGCAGGATCACCGCTTCCGTGAGGTCGGTCATGCTGATGCGGTAAGTCTTGACCGCCTGCAACGGGTTGAAGATCCGACTTTCCTGGACCGATACCCGCAACAGCGAGAGCGCGTTGCGCACCGGGCCGATGATGTTCTGCGCCATCGGTGTCGGCACCATGCCCTGGGCGGTGCGCACGAACAGCGGGTCGTTGAAGGTCTCGCGCAGGCGGGCCAGAGCGTTGGACACTGCGGGTTGGGTAATGCCGACGATCTGCCCGGCACGGGTCAGGTTGGCTTCGGTGTAGATGGCATCGAAGACGATGAAAAGGTTGAGGTCGACCTTGCTCAGATTCATGTCACTACGCTCTTGTTTTAGGTGGGCTCGATAAGTCGATCATATATCGGTGATGAATGTTAATACACGCCGAGAATAGGCTAGGTAAATTATCAACGCTGATCTAGCATCAATTCATGCCCTCAAACACGACTTCATCACCTCGTCAAAAAAGGTAGCTGCCCATGGATTTCGCTTATTCGCCCAAGGTTCAGGAATTGCGTGAACGCGTGACTGCGTTCATGGATGCTTACGTTTATCCAGCCGAAGCCGTGTTTGAGCGCCAGGTCGCCGAAGGCGATCGTTGGCAGCCCACCGCGATCATGGAAGAACTGAAAAGCAAGGCCAAGGCCGAAGGCCTGTGGAACCTGTTCCTGCCGGAATCGGAACTGGGCGCCGGCCTGAGCAACCTCGAATACGCACCGTTGGCGGAGATCATGGGGCGCTCCCTGCTGGGGCCGGAACCCTTCAACTGCTCGGCGCCGGACACCGGCAATATGGAAGTGCTGGTGCGCTACGCCAACGAAGAGCAGAAACAGCGTTGGCTCGAACCGCTGCTGCGCGGCGAGATTCGTTCGGCGTTCGCCATGACCGAGCCAGACGTAGCTTCATCCGATGCCACCAACATGGCGGCCCGCGCCGAGCGCGATGGCAACCAGTGGGTAATCAATGGCAAAAAATGGTGGACCTCCGGGGCCTGCGACCCGCGCTGCAAGATTCTGATCTTCATGGGTCTGAGCAACCCGGATGCGCCGCGCCATGCGCAGCACTCGATGATCCTGGTGCCGGTGGACACCCCCGGGGTAAAAATCCTGCGTCCGCTGCCGGTGTTCGGCTACGACGATGCGCCCCACGGTCACGCCGAAGTGCTGTTCGAAAACGTCCGTGTGCCCTACGAAAACGTACTGTTGGGCGAGGGGCGTGGTTTCGAGATCGCTCAGGGTCGCCTCGGCCCGGGCCGCATTCACCACTGCATGCGTTCGATCGGGATGGCCGAGCGCGCGCTGGAATTGATGTGCAAGCGCTCGGTCAATCGCACCGCCTTCGGCAAACCGCTGGCACGCCTGGGCGGTAACATCGACAAGATTGCCGACTCGCGGATGGAAATCGACATGGCACGCCTGCTGACCCTCAAGGCTGCCTACATGATGGACACCGTGGGTAACAAAGTGGCGAAAAGCGAAATCGCCCAGATCAAGGTGGTCGCCCCGAACGTGGCCTTGCGGGTCATCGACCGGGCGATCCAGATCCATGGCGGTGCCGGGGTGTCCAACGATTTCCCGCTGGCCTACATGTACGCCATGCAACGCACCTTGCGCCTGGCCGATGGCCCGGACGAAGTGCACCGTGCGGCGATCGGCAAGTTCGAAATCGGCAAGTATGTGCCCAAGGAAATGCTCCGTAGCGGCCAGTAAACCACGCCCCTCCCGGCACCCGCCCGCGCCTATGGTGTGGGCGGGTGCTGGCGTTTCTGTCCTAGGCCGGCAGCGCCTGCTCGCCGCGACCAAAACGCTCGCGATACACCGACGGCGCCAGCCCGACCACCGTGCGAAATGCCACACGAAAACTTTCCACGCTGCGATAGCCGCACTGCTGCGCGATCTGCTCCGTGGTGTGCCGGCTGCTTTCCAGCAGTTCGCGGGCGCGGGCCAGGCGTTGCTGTTGCAGCCAGGACTTGGGCGAGGCCCCGGTGGCTTCGCTGAAACGGCGCAGGAAAGTGCGCTCGCTCATTGCTGCCTGGCTGGCCAGGTCGCGCACTTCCAGCGGTTCATGTAAACGCTCGCGAGCCCATTGCATCACCCGTGACAGATCGCTGCGGGGTGTGTGGCTGACGGGGGCGGGGATGAACTGCGCCTGGCCGCCGCTGCGTTGCGGTGACATCACCAAGCGGCGCGCCACCGAGTTGGCCACCTGGGTGCCAAAATCTCGCGCCACCAGGTGCAGGCAGGCATCGATGCCGGCGGCACTGCCGGCCGAGGAGATCAACTGGCCCGAGTCCACGTACAGCACGTCCGGGTCCACCAGGATGTTGGGGTAGCGCGCGCCCAATTCGTCGGTGTAGCGCCAGTGGGTCGTGGCGCGCAAGCCGTCGAGCAGACCGCTGGCCGCCAGGACAAATACCCCGGAACAGATCGACACCAGGCGCGCCCCGCGCCCGTGGGCCCGGCACAATGCCGCCAACAGGGCGGCGGGCACCGGATCGCTGCGGCTGCGCCAGCCGGGAATAATGATGGTGCGGGCGGTTTCCAGCAGTTCCATGCCGCCATCGGCCAATACCTGAATGCCGCCGGTAGCCCGCATCGGACCCTGGTCGACGGCGACGATCTGGTGCTGGTACCAGGGGAAGTCGAACTCGGGCCGTGCCAGGCCGAAGATCTCCACCGCAATGCCAAACTCAAAAGTGCAGAGGCCGTCGTAGGCCAGGATCGCTACAGAACCGGGGGTGCGGTGCATTTGGCGGAAAGTTCCCAGTGAGTGTCTTGTGCGCCACTGTAGCGCTTCAGGTCGATTCGATACAGTGCTGGCAAGCCCACACTTGCTTTGGAGAACACCCATGACCAGCCTGGTTCGCGCCATTCCTGCCGCCCCTTGCGCCGTTGCGCTGATGCATTTCAGCAACCGCCTGACCTTTGAAACCGATTGTTCCGACGTCTTCAGCAGCCAGGAGGCGGGTGCAGTGGATTTTGTTCTGGTGGATGTGCGTGGGCCTTTGGCTTACCAGCGCGGACATCTACCGGGGGCGATCAACATTCCCGGGCGCCTGATCACGGCCGGATTGTTGGCGGGCTACCCCAAGGACACTTTGTTCGTGGTGTATTGCGCCGGCCCCCATTGCAACGGCGCCAACAAGGCCGCGGTGAAACTGGCGGCGCTGGAGTACCCGGTCAAGGAAATGATCGGCGGTGTGACCGGGTGGCTGGATGAAGGATTCGAGTTGAGTGACGCAGGCGCAGCCCGGGCCGAGGTGGCGATTGGCTGCGAGTGTTGAGCGTGCGTTACCGGGAGGCCGCGGTTGCGGCGAGGTGCCACTGATCCAGCGTCACTTGCAGCCAGTCGTACACCTGGCGGTACGCCGCGCTGTGGTCCTGGTTGCGGGGCAGGGGCGATTCGTCGGCGAAATGGACGTTGAGCTCGGCAACCGACTCGGCATTCCATTCCGGGTGGAACTGCAAGCCGACACGGGTCGGGCCGACGTCATACATTTGCTCTGCACATATCGCGCTGCTGGCCAACAGCCGGGCAGCGGGCGGCAGGTCAATCGCGTCTTCGTGCCACTCAAGGACCTTTAATGCCGCGCCATCGGCAAAGTTTACGGCGGTCCAGCCGGTTTCAGTCGTGGCCATGCGCCGCACCTGGCCGCCCAGGCTCAGGGCCAGCAATTGCGCCCCCAGGCAGATGGCGAACACCGGCGCCCCCTGCGCCAAGCTGGCAGCCAACCACTGGCGTTCTTGCGCCAGCCACGCGGGACCGGCGTTGGATTCGTAAGGCCCTCCCAGGATAATCACCGGGGCCGCACTCGCTGCAGGCAGGTGCCCGAGGTCGGCGCGGAATATCTCCAGGGTCAGGCCCCGGGATTGCGCCCAGGTGGCAATGGCTCCCGGGCCTTCGGCAGGGTGGTGCTGAATCAACTGCAATGTATTTGAAGGTGCGGACATGGGCTGGAAACCGTCGCAGGTGAATGTCGGACTGCGCAGTCATCATGAAGCAAAGCGTGGCGCGTCTGTAGGCCATTTCAGCGCGTCGGCGCAGGGGGGCAATGACGCTCCTACCTTCGCCACTTTTCTATAACTATTTGTCGCATATACACAATTTGCTCGCTGGGTGCAGCTCTAGACTGCCGGCCACTTCGATAAATACCAGCCACAAGCTACCGTCGAAGTTGCCAATAAGAGTCTCCGCACACAGGAGTTATAAATGAAGAAGCTAGTGATGTTCGGTGCTCTGGCACTGTCCGTATTGTCCCTCTCGGCTGTAGCCGCAGACGCCAAGCCGATCCGTATCGGTATCGAAGCCGGTTACCCGCCGTTCTCGATGAAAACCCCTGACGGCAAGCTGACCGGTTTCGACGTGGACATCGGCGACGCGCTGTGCGCGCAGATGCAAGTCAAGTGCACCTGGGTCGAGCAGGAATTCGATGGCCTGATTCCCGCGCTCAAGGTCAAGAAAATCGACGCGATCCTGTCGTCCATGACCATCACTGACGACCGCAAGAAGAACGTCGACTTCAGCATCAAGTACTACCACACCCCGGCACGCTTCGTGATGAAGGCTGGATCCGACATCAAGGACCCGCTGACCGAGCTCAAGGGTAAGAAAGTCGGGGTTCTGCGTGCCAGTACCCACGACCGTTTCGCCACCGAAGTGCTGCAGCCGGCCGGTATCGTCCTGGTGCGCTACGGCTCACAGCAGGAAGTCAATTTGGACATGGTCTCCGGCCGCCTCGACGCGATGCTGGCCGACTCGGTCACCCTGGACGACGGTTTCCTGAAAACCGACGCCGGTAAAGGTTTTGCGTTTGTTGGCCCGACCTATGAAGACGCGAAGTACTTCGGCGGCGGTGCGGGCATTGCCGTGCGCAAGGGCGATAAGGAGCTGGCGGACAAGTTCAACACCGCTATCACTGAAATCCGCGCCAATGGCAAGTACAAGCAAGTACAGGACAAGTACTTCAATTTCGACGTTTACGGCGAGTAATTTCAGCGTTGGAAAAGGTGGCCACCATTGACGCGGTTGCCACTTTTTTACAAGCGCCGGAGTGCCGGCCCAGCAAAAACCACAGATCTCGGCAATACCCCCATCCCCCGTAGCAGCTGTCGAGGCTGCGTTCGAGGACGCAGTCCTCGCCGCCCTTGACCAAGGTCGCCGCACTCCGGCCTCCATCCATTCCCCACTTCCGCTCGCATGCTACGCTGCCCCGCGAACCCGCCCGATTAAAGGAAGGTCCATGCTCAAGTTGTTTGCCGTATTTCTGTTGCTGGTATCCCCGGTCGTCCAGGCCCAATCGGTGCTGCACGACGATCTGCCGCTGCAGTACCTCGAACAATCGCCCCCCGGCTCGGCCAATCAGCCGCTGGTGATTTTTCTTCATGGCTACGGCAGCAACGAGGCGGATCTGTTTAGTCTCAAGGAGGGATTGCCGGCGTCCTATACCTATTTGACAGTACGTGCGCCGCAGGTGCTGGAGCAGGGCAGTTATCAGTGGTTTCACAAGAAGGGGGACGGGGCGTACGACGGCGACAGCGATGACTTGCAGCGCAGTGCCGCGTTGCTGGCGGACTTTGTCACGAAGGCGGCGAACAAGTATCACACCACGGCCGATCGGGTATTCCTGGTGGGCTTCAGTCAGGGCGCGATCATGTCTTACGAGGTCGCGCTGCGTCATCCCACGGCGGTGCGTGGGATAGCGGCGTTGAGTGGCAAGGTGCTGCCGGTGCTGCGCAGTCAGCTCAAGGCCGACCCGGCGCAGGCCTCGCTGGCGATTTTCATCGGACACGGTACGGATGACCAGCGCTTGCCCTTCACCGATGGCAGTGACGCCAACAGCCTGTTGTCGGGGCTGGGCCTGGTGCCCGAGTTCCATGCGTATCCGGGGCTCGGGCACAGTATCAGCGAGCGGGAGATCGAGGACCTCAACGCCTGGCTGTTACGACTTAATCAGTAACTCGCCGGGTTATTTTTCGCCGAGGATGCTCTTCACCAGGGCCGCGTGTCCGGCTTGGTCGTCGGCGCGGGAGATGATCTGAATCAGCATCATCTGCGTGCCGGAGCCGGCCAGCAGGCTGGTGTTGAGGGTCGGGCCGCCGCCCTGGGTAGCGGTGAAGTCGATCTGGCGCAGGCCGAGGCCTTTGATGGTCAGGCTTTTTTCGCTTTGTTTATTGAAACCGGCCAGGGCTTCGCGTTGCTGGCTGGCGAAACCGGAGATGGACTCGTCGAGAAATACCGCGTCGTTGTCCTTGACGCTGAGGCCTTCGGGCAGGGTGTTTTCGGCGATGATCAGCACGGTTTTGCTTTGCTGATTGGTGTACATGGTGCCCTTGGCGCCGGACGTGCCATTGGACGCATCACCTCCGGGCAATGGGTTGGCAATAAAACCCTTGGGCAGGCTGAAGGTGAATTTGTTGCCCAGCACCGCGACTTTTTCCGCGGTTGCAGTCTTGGTCGTCGGCTGGCTGGCGGCGTAGACGCTGGCGGCGCCGAAGGTGGTGAGCGCTGTCAGCAACAGAACAGCGGCTTTACTGACGATAATTTTTTTCAGCAGCGACATGCGAGTCTCCGGGTGTGATCGCGCGAGGTGACGATCATCCCACGGGGTCCCTCACTCACTCCAGCACGAACTTGCCGGCGGCTCGGTTCTCAGGGTTTGACCGAAGGCGCCGTCCCGCTGCGCAGGTGTGAGGGCGCGGCCCGCCGCTTGGTTAGCAGCAGCATCACCAGCGCCACCGCCACTGCGAGCACAAAGGCCCAGCCGCCCCAGCGCGGCAAGGTCAAGGCCAGGGTCAGGCAAAAGGCCGCGAAGGCGTACATGCCGGTAGCGGTGGCGCGGAGCAGCGCGGCGGTGAATGCCGGCCCCCGGGTTTGCTGGGAGAACACCGCCATTACGCTGCCAAGCACCGGGAATACCGCGAGCAAACCGCTCCAGCGCTCACCCAGGGTGCTGGCGAACCAGGTCACCGCCAGGGTCAGCAACGCCCCGGCCAGCATGCGCAGCAACAGTTTGTCGGACTTCGGCGCGGGGCCTGCGAGCAAGGGCTGTACGGCGGGGAACAGGTGGGGTGCCGCGAGCAAGGCGGTGGCCGCAGCGATCGTCGACAACAGCAGCGACGCGGGCAGCACTGACAGCACTACCGCCACCAGGCTCCAGCTCAACAGGGCAATCAGCAACGCCGCCGGCCAGTTGCAGCGTTGCGCGGCCTGGGCGTAGACCACGCAGAAGGTAATCATCGCCGCCATGGCCGACAGCGCCGCAATCGCCGACTGGGTCGCAAATGCCGGACCTTGCTCGACCGCGAGGAAAAACAGGATCGGCCCGACCACGACCGGCAACCCCGATAGCCATCCCGCGACGCTCGGTCCCCAGCGCTTGCCGGCCAGGGAAATCAGCAGGAGAAAACCGGGGATCAGCACGAGTTTCAACAGCAGCACGGAGCGTTCCTTGTTCGATGGCGGGGCACACAGCATACAAGGCTTCGCCCTGGCGCCTGAAGCCTCTAAGCTGCAACATCACCGTTGTGCACACCTCGATCGTGCAGACGCGGCTGGTCGGCAAGGACCTGGCCAGCAAGCGGGATGCGATCAAGCTGGCAGCGGCGACTGCCGACCCGAGTGTTGGTCTGGGGGTTGTTTGTGGTGATCAGCGCGGCGAACAGTTGGCTGATCGTGCAACTGCTGCGATAAACCCGCTGCGCCTTACTGGTCCCAGTAGGGCACCGTGCCAAAACGCTCGACGAAAAAATCGATCACCGCGCGCACTTTCACCGACAAGCGTCGACTGCCAGGCCAGAGAATGGCGATCTGCTGGGGTTCGAGGCTGTTGGATGCCTGGAAGTCGCCGAGCACCTGCACCAGCTTGCCCCGGCCCAGGGCCTCGCCGATCAGCCAGGAAGGAAACATCACCAGGCCCATACCCTGTTCGGCAGCCTGGGTCAGGGTGTCGGCGTGGTTGCCGGTGAGTGGACCCCTGACCGAATAGGGGGTCCAGTCGCCCTGGTCCTGGCGGAAGAACCAGCGTTGCAGACCGGAGTCACCCTTGTAGGCCAGGCATTGGTGCCGCACCAGTTCCGCGGGATGCCGAGGGGTGCCATGGCGTGCCAGGTACGCTGGGCTGGCGGCGACGTGATAGCGCTGCGGCGCGACCACGCGGCCCTGCATGCTGGAGTCGTGCAGGGCGCCGATGCGAAACAGCAGGTCGCAGCCTTCCTGCAGCGGATCGACGTAGCGGTCGGTTTGCTGGATATCCAGTTGCAGCCGGGGATATCGCTGGCACAACTCGGCGATCCAGGGCGACAGGTGCAACTGGGCGAACACCACTGGCGCGTTGATACGCACCAGGCCACTGGGTTCGCTGGCCTGTTCCTGCAAGGCTTGTTCGGCTTCTTCCAGTTGCACCAGCACCACGCGGGCATGCTGGCCGAGCAGGCGCCCGGCTTCGGTCGGGGTCACAGCCCGGGTATGGCGGTAAAGCAATTGCTGACAGAGGGCCTGCTCCATCAACTGGATCTGCCGCGAGATCGATGAAGGCGCCACGCCTTCGCGGCGCGCGACCTCGGAAAAACTGCCGTGATCGAGAACCGCGACGAACAGCCGTAGCGCCTTGAAACTGAGTTCGTTGAGACCTTGCATGTAGCAGCCTGCTGTGCGAGTTGCGCAAAAGTGTTGTCGACAGAGTCGCATTTATCGCAAAGGTCGGGCAATTGATAATGCCCGTCATTCTTTTCACCCTTTGCAGGAGTTGTCATGTCTTCAGGTTCTATCAGTGAGGCCACCGGGGCCGCTGTCACCCCGCGGCCTAACCCACTCACCCGCCTGTTGCTGCTACCGCTGGTGATCCTCGCGGGCATGGGCCTGTCGGTGGAGGCGGGTTTGCTGGGGCCGCTGGGCGTCCAGGTGGGGCATTTGTGGGCGACCCTGAGCATTTTCGGGGTTGGCTCGGCCATCCTGTTTCTGTTGTTGCTGTTCAGCGGTCCGCAACCGGGGCCGGCACTTTGCAGCTTGCCGCGCTGGCAGTTGATCGGCGGGTTGCTCGGGCCGATGTACGTGGTGGTGCTCACCTTGGCGACCCCGGTGATCGGGATTGCCATGACGATGATTGCGATCCTCTCCGGCCAGGTTGGCAAGAGTGTGCTGATCGACCATTTCGGCTGGTTCGGGGCCGCGCGCAAACCGGTCAACCGGGAGCGCTGGTTGGCCTTGCTGCTGATCGTTGTTGCTCTTGTCCTGATTGCGCGGGGTTGAACATGAATCTGTTTGGGTTGTTGCTGGTGGTCGTCGCGGCCGGTGCGGTATTGAGTGTGCAGGCAGCGATCAACGGCCGGCTGGGCCAGGCGGTCGGTGTGTTGCGCAGTAGCCTGTTGACCTTTGTGGTGGGAGCCATCACTACCGCCTTGCTGATTCTGTTCTTCGAGCCGGCCCATGCCGTCAGCCTGCTGGAGGTGCCGAAGTGGCAGCTCAGCGGAGCGCTGTTCGGCGTGGTGTATATGCTGGTGATGGTCGGCGCCGTGCCCCGGATCGGAACGGCGGTGGCGACGGTGGCAGTGATCGTCGGCCAGTTGGGCATGGGCATGCTGATCGACAATTTCGGCTGGCTGGGTAATCCGCCCATCGAGTTGTCCACCAATCGGCTCCTGGCCATGGTCTGCCTGGGGCTGGCGCTGGTGTTGATGTACCGCAGCAGTAGTCGGCAGGCCGCCTGAGGTTTATCGACTACCCTCTATCAGGAGCGAGGGCCGCAAGGGCATGTCGGTGGGTGCGGTCAGTGCTTGAGAGGCGACATTGGGTTCGCTTCTGGACGACCACACCCATGGAGTCAGACTGATGAAAGCAGACACCTGCGCCTGTCCCAACTGCAAGTGCAAACTGGGCGAGCATTCGATTGTCCGGCATGGCAAGCACTACTGTTGCGAGGGCTGCGCCAAGCATCATGAGCACGGCGAAGCCTGCACGACGGCGGGTTGCCAATGTGCCAAAGGGACTCACGGCTAGTGGCTACGACCTCACCGTGGGCGCCATCTCGGCGCCCGCGGCGAGGTCGTGCACGCTTCAGCTGGTGGGCCGCCACGTGACGTTTTCGATGCCGAACTTCTCCGCCGCCGGCTTGCTGGTCTTCTTCACTTTCTCTCGGCCGAAGCGGCCAATGCGCCCAACCCCCGCGTCGCAACTGGCCCAGTGCCAGGCCTCGGCGTTGTCCATCTTTTCCTGGCGGATGATGAAAGACTTGGGCACACCGTGAAGGGTGTATTCGATGACGAACAATTTTGCGTTGATCATGTGCCGCTATTCCTCCCTGTTATTTTAGAGTGATCGCCTGCGGTCGGAATAATTCACTTGGATTGCCCTGCGGCGTCGAACGAGGGACTCGAACGGTCTGGGTGACAAGGTGCTCCTGATGCCTTGAATGAACGTTGGATCAAGGGACGATGACCACTATCTCCACGAAAGTATTAATACTATTTACCGTGGCTGAAGGTTGTGCTCCGCGCAGCCTCGTCTAAGTTACTGATCAACCGGTCGTTGCCACGGTCCGACGCTTGATGTTGGTGCGTGTTGATTCAGTGAGTTGTTTAGCGCAAAGCACGTACTCATGGATGAAGTGCTGTCCTGAGAAGGAGTTGAACATGAACGCACGTCAACGCATGTATGTCGTTTGTAATCTTTCCCCGTTGTCGTTGGCCGTGCGCCTTGGGCTTTCCGGGCTTTTTTTTGGCCTTGCCAGCCCTCAGGCTACGGCAGCGTGCTCACCCACCAGTCCTTCTGCCGGGGCTACGGTCACTTGTACCGGTGTGCCGACGCTGCCACTTTTACTCAATACCTTCTCCAGTTCGGTCGATGCCCTGACCGTCAACGTGACCAGTGGCGCCGGGCTCAATGCAACCCTAGGTGGCGCCGCGTTGAGCCTGACCGGCAACAACGTCACCCTTAATAACGCCGGGACGGTCGATCCTGCATTCGCCGGTTTGATTACTCAGCTCAGTAACGGCGTAGTGGTCGGTAATGCAACCGCTTCGACAGTCAATATCAGTAACGCAGGCAGCGGTATCTTTCGAGGATCGGCTGGTGTCCTCGGCCAAGCACTTACCTCCCTCGACGGCATGGCATTGAACATCAACAACGGTGCGGGTGGCAGCACGAGTATCAGCAACAGTGGCACCATCGACTCCTCAGCGTTGCTCGGGTTGACCCTGACCGGATCCGATGCACCGGTGGTGGCGGTCTATGGTGGTTCGCAGGTTTCCATGAGCAACGCCGGTTCCATTGTCGGGCGGGTGGCATTCGAATCTTCGGTGGGCGGCAACTCCTTCATCAACACAGGTACCATCAGCGGCGGTGTCTCGATGGGGGCGAACAGCACCAACACCTTCACTGCGGTCACGGGCTCGAGCATCTCGAACGGCGGTGGAGCAGGGCTCAGCTTGGGCGCACCGGTCGGAATCAACCTGACCTATGCGCCAACCGGCCAGGTCGACGGTGGTGCTGGTGGCAACAACAATTTGATCCTGCAAAACCCGATCGGGAGCGGTGGCGGCGCCTCAGGTGTCGGCACCGCATCCAGCGTCAACTACATCAACTTCAATAATCTGCGGCTCGACAGTGGCACCTGGACGCTGGAGGGGCCGTTGGTCAGTGGCAGTTCGACGCTGAATGGCGGAGTGGCGCTGTTCAACAACAACGCAACGTTCGGTAGCGGTGCCTTGACTGTCAATGGCGGGATTTTGCAGGCCAGTAGCCCTGGCCTGAACCTGAGTAACCCGATCACCCTGGGTATCAATGGCGCCGTTCTGCAAGGCGGCAATGGTGTCACGCTGTCCGGAGTGATTGCGGGTACCGGAGCGCTGGTCAAGAGCGGTAACGGCGACCTGACACTCGATGGCATCAACACCTTCCATGGTGGGACCACCCTGAACGTGGGCAACCTGATCCTCGGTAGTGCCAATGCCTTGGGTACCGGTGTGTTGACGGTCGAGGGTACCTCGAGCCTGGACAGCACCTCGGCACTGAGCCTGTCCAATGGCCTCAACCTCAATGCCGCGTTAACGGTGGCCGGGAGTAATAACCTGACCCTGTCTGGCGTGGTTGCCGGTACTGAGACTTTGAACAAGGAGGGTCTGGCCGACCTAACCCTCAGCGGCGCCAACACCTTCACTGGGCAGTTCAATGTGCTCGGCGGCAGCCTGAGTACGCTTGGCAGTTCGGCACTTGGCAGCAACGCAGGCGTTAATCTGGCAGCTGGGAGTCGGCTCAATCTCGGCAGCTCGGCGAGCGTCGCCAGCCTGACTGGCAGTGGCTACGCGCTGATCAGCGCCGGCAACACCTTGAGCGTCGGTGGCGGTAATCAGAGCAGCGCCTTCGACGGTATCCTTACCGGCACTGGCGAGCTGCGCAAACTCGGCAGTGGCACCCTGACCCTGACTGGGTACAACAACTTAACCGGCGATACCCGTATCGATAGTGGCACTCTGAATTTGACCGGCTCGCTGGCCAGTGCCAACGTGGTCGTTAACAGCGGCGCTACCCTGACGGGCTTTGGCACCGTCGGTGGTATTGCCGGCAGCGTGCATGTGCTCGATGGCGGCCACCTGGCCGTGGGCAGCGGCTTGGGCTTACTGACGGGCTCTGTGGTATTGGGTGCCAGCTCGAACCTGGACGTGAGCCTAGGTACTCCGGAGGCCGGCGGCGGCAATGCGTTGCTGAATGTCAACGGCAACCTGACGCTCGATGGCACCCTCAACGTCAGTGGTTTCGGCGGTTTTGGCAACGGCGTGTATCGGCTGATTAACTACTCCGGCGGCCTAACCGATCACGGCATGCTCATTGGCAGCGTACCCGGCAGCGTCACGCCAGGGGATCTGCAACTGCAAACGGCTATCGGTAATCAGGTCAATCTGTTGGTCAGCACACCGACCGTCCCCGTGCAGTTCTGGGACGGTGGGCAACTGGTAAGTAACGGCGTCATCGATGGCGGCAGCGGCACCTGGGCCAGTGGCAGCACCAATTGGACCAGTGTCGACGGCACGCTGAACCAGACTTGGGCCAACGGTCTCGCGGTGTTCCAGGGGGCGGCGGGGACGGTGACCGTCAACGGCGCGCAAAATATCGTCGGTCTGCAGTTCGTCACCGATGGCTATAGCGTGCTGAACGGCTCGGCGGGTTCGCTCAACCTCATCAACGGCACTCTGGGTAACGCCTTGGTTCGCGTCGAAGCCAACGCCACCGCGACCCTTGGTGTAGCGCTAAACGGTGCTGGCACTCTGGGTAAGTATGACTTCGGTACCCTGGTGCTCAACGCCGCCAACGGCTACACCGGCGGTACCGTTTTCAACGGTGGAAAGCTGGTGTTGGGCAACAACTTGGCCCTTGGCACTGGCATGTTGACCGCCGCCAACGGTGCCACGCTGGATAGCAACACCGCCGTCAGCCTCGATAACAATATGCTGCTCAACGGTTCACTGTATTTCGCTGGTTCCAACCCCATGACTCTCAATGGCGTGATCAGTGGCGACGGCATCCTGATCAAGACTGGCGCCGCCAGCCTGACCCTCAACGGCAGCAACAGTTACGGCGCCTCGAATCTGTCTGGCGGGACGCTGATCCTTGGCAGCAACGCTGCCATCGGCAGCGGTATTCTCTTTGTGGCAGGCGATGGCGGCACCCTTGACAGCACCTCGACGTTGCAATTGGCCAACCCCATCCACCTCGATGCGCAACTGACCTTGGCGGGCAACCAGGCTACGACCCTCAGCGGTACGATTTCCCGCGGCGCCAGCCTGGTAAAAAATGGCAACGCCAGCCTGGTGCTCAGCGGTACCAACACTTACCAAGGCGGCACTACACTGAACGGTGGTAGCACTTCTGGCGACACCCGCAGCCTGCAAGGGGCAATACTCAACAACGCGGCGCTGACCTTCGAGCAGACCAGCAACGGCACCTATAGCGGTCAACTCACCGGCGTTGGCACCTTGAGCAAGACCGGTACCGGTCAGTTGCTGCTGGCGGGCAACAACACGTTCACCGGCAACACCAATGTCCAGGCCGGTGGCTTGCGGGTCGACGGTGTACTCAACAGCGCCAATGTCATCGTCGCGAATGGTGCGCAGATCGGGGGTAGTGGCCAACTGGGCGGTTCGGTGCAACTGGCCAGTGGCGCGACACTGTTCGGTGGCGATGCAGCGTCGCCGCTGTCGATCGGTACCCTGGCATTATCGTCGGGGACCAATCTGGACTTCAGCCTGGGCGCGGCCACCAGCTCCACCACCGTAGTCGACATCAACGCAGACCTGATCCTCGACGGCACGCTCAACGTTACCGACGCTGGCGGCTTCGGCGCCGGGGTCTATCAACTGTTTCGCTATGGTGGCAGCCTGGCAGACAACGGTTTGACCTTCGGCAGCCTGCCGGTATCAGCCGCGGACCTGATCCTGCAAACGTCGTTGGCCCATCAGGTCAACCTGCTGGTGCAGGGGGCATCCGCTCAGGTGCAGTTCTGGAATGGTGGCAAGACCAATGCTGACGGCACTATCAGCGGCGGTAGCGGTGTTTGGGGGACGGGCACCAATTGGACTGACCCCAGCGGTACTCAAAGCCAAGGATCGAGCAACAAGTTCGCGGTGTTTGGCGGGCAGGGCGGCACGGTCACTGTGGTCGGCAATCAGGGCTTCACCGGCTTGCAATTCCTCGACCCGGGCTACGTGCTGGTCGCTGGAGCTGGGGGTAGCTTGAGCCCGATCCATGTCAGCAACGGAACGTTGCCAGTGGTGCGGGTCAATGCCGGGGTCACGACCGTAATCGACGCACCCTTGATTGGCAGCGGCGGCATTGAAAAACGCGATGCCGGTACCTTGTTGCTGACTGGTGCCAACACCTACCGTGGTGGTACCACCGTAGGTGGCGGTACCCTGGCCGGCAACACCACCAGCTTGCAGGGCAACATCCTCAACAATGCTCAGCTGGCTTTCATGCAAACCAGCAATGGCCGGTTCAATGGCGTGCTGACCGGTATCGGCAACTTGATCAAACAGGGCACCGGTACGGTGTTGCTCACCGGCAATCATCCGTTCAGCGGCACCACGTCGGTACAGCAGGGGCAGTTGCAAGTTGGTGATCGCAGCAGTCCGACCACATTCGCCGGGCCGGTCACCGTGGCCAATGGCGCGGGCCTGAGCGGTAACGGCAGCGTCGGTACACTGGTCAACCACGGATTGGTGCAGTCTGGTGGTAGCGCCGGGACCTTGAGCGTCGCGGGCAACTTCAGCAACACCGCCGATGGTGCGCTGAACCTGAGTGTGATGGTACCCACCAACACGCCTTTGGTGGTTGACGGCACGGCGACCCTCGGCGGTGGTTTGCAAGTCAGCGAACTTGCGCCCTACACCGGTGATACCACCTACTCGCTGATAACCGCCGGGGGTGGCGTCAATGGTACCTTCAGCAGCAGCCATCTGCCGGCCCTGGCGTTCATTGACACCGCACTGTTGTATGGCGCCAATCAGGTGAGCCTGGCGCTGAAACGCAACCAGACGTCCTTTGCCGATGTCGCGGTGACCGCCAACCAGCGTAGCGTGGCCGCTGCTCTGGATGCCTACGTCGGGGATGACAACGATGCAGGGAATGCCTTGCACAACCAGATCCTCAATCTGGATCGCGCATCCGCCAGCTCGGCCTTCGACAGTCTGTCGGGGGAAATTCACGCCAGTACCGTCAGTACGTTACTTGAAGACTCGCGCTACGTGCGTGACGCGGTCAACGACCGTATGCGCCAACCGTCCTGCCTGGGCATGGACGACCCACGCAATAGCCTGGCCCCGAGCGAAAACAGCTTGAGTGGCGAAGGTTGCCAGGGGGAAATGGTTGGCTGGTTACGGGTACTCGGCAGTTGGGGTGAGATGGACGGCGACAGCAACACGGCCAGTCTGGATCGCAACGTCTCAGGCTTCATGCTGGGCACCGACCGGCAACTCGACAGTCAATGGCGCGCCGGTACTGCTGTGGGTTACACCCGCAGTGACTTGAGTGCCAGTCACCGCCGGTCCGACGCCACGGTCAACACCACGCACCTGGCGGCCTACACCAACGCTCAGTTCGACGCACTGGCGGTGCGTTTGGGGGCGGCGTACAGCTGGCACAAGATCGAAACCAAGCGCGATGTCAGTGTCGGCAGTTACAACGATCGCCTGAAAGCCGATTACGACGCGGACAGTGCCCAGGTGTTCGGTGAAGTCGGTTACACCGTCGAAACTGCTGGTATCGCCCTGGAACCTTTCGTCGGCCTGGCCTACGTCAATTACGACAGCGACACGGGCAAGGAGAAGGGCGGTGAAGCTCGCTTGAGCGCCGATGCCAGTCAGGACATCACGTTCTCCACGGTCGGCTTGCGTGCCGGCAAGCGCATTACGCTGGGCAACGGCTCGCAGATCACCCCGCGTGCCGCACTGGGCTGGCGCCATGCCCATGGTGACACTCAACCGGAGGCCGACCTGACCTTCATTGACGGTGGCATGCCGTTCACCATCCAGGGCGTTCCAATCGCCGAGGACAGCGCGTTGGTAGAAGCAGGCCTGGACTACCAGTTCAGTTCGGCTGGCAAATTGGGGATTGGTTACTCCGGCCAGTTGTCCCACGATAACAAGGATCAAGCGATGACGATCAGTTTCACCCTCGGATTCTGAGCTGCCGCCGGGGGGCTTTTTGGCTCGCCGTGTGGGAGCCGCAACGGGCCATGGCCTCGGGCGCGTTGTGCTCTGCTAGAATCGGGCCACTTGACTTGACGAGTTGCCCCCCATGAATGAACCCATTCGCCTGACCCAATACAGTCACGGCGCAGGCTGTGGCTGCAAGATTTCACCCCAGGTGCTGGAAGTGATCCTGGCCGGCAGCGGCGCCCAGAACCTCGACCCGAAACTCTGGGTGGGCAACGCTTCGCGCGATGATGCGGCGGTGTATGCAATTGATGAAGAGCGCGGCGTGGTCTCGACCACCGACTTCTTCATGCCGATTGTCGATGACCCCTACGACTTCGGCCGAATCGCCGCGACCAATGCCATCAGCGATATCTACGCCATGGGCGGCGATCCGTTGATGGCGATTGCCATTCTCGGCTGGCCGGTCAATGTACTGGCGCCGGAGATTGCCCGGGAAGTGATTCGCGGCGGCCGTGCGGTGTGTGACGAGGCGGGTATTCCATTGGCGGGCGGTCATTCGATCGATGCCCCGGAGCCGATCTTCGGCCTGGCCGTCACCGGGCTGGTGCAAAAGCGCCACATGAAGCGCAACGACACCGCCACCGCCGGTTGCCTGCTGTACCTGACCAAGCCGTTGGGGATCGGCATCCTCACCACCGCAGAGAAGAAGGGCAAGCTGCGTGACAGTGACGTGGGCCTGGCTCGCGACTGGATGTGCACCTTGAACAAGCCTGGGAGCCGCTTCGGCAAGCTCGACGGCGTGACCGCCATGACCGATGTCACCGGATTTGGCCTGCTCGGGCATCTGGTGGAAATGGCCGACGGCAGTGCCCTGACTGCTCGCATCTACTACGACCGCGTGCCGCGCCTGCCGGGTGTCGAGTACTACCTGGACCAAGGGTGTGTGCCGGGTGGCACCCTGCGCAATTTCGACAGTTATGCCAGTAAGCTCGGGCGCGTCCAGGAGCTGCACAAGCGTGTGTTGTGCGACCCGCAGACCAGTGGCGGCTTGCTGGTTGCCGTGACACCGCAGGGCAACGAGCAATTTCTGGCGGTGGCCGCCGAGTTGGGGTTGGACCTGGCGCCTATCGGTGAACTGGTCGAGCGACAGACTAACGCGGTAGAGGTGATTTGATGCCCGTCGATATCACCGATTACCGCGACATCTTTCTCAGCGAGCGGCCGATGATGGACACGCGGGCGCCGATCGAATTCACCAAGGGCACGTTTCCCGGGGTGGTCAACCTGCCGCTGATGACCGACATCGAACGCCAGCGCATTGGTACCTGTTACAAGCAACAAGGGCAGCAGGCGGCAATTGCCTTGGGTCAACAACTGGTGTCCGGTCCAGTCAAGGACGCGCGTGTTCGCGCCTGGACCGAGTTCGCCCAAGCCCATCCCAATGGCGCGCTCTACTGTTTTCGGGGCGGCTTGCGTTCGCAGATCGTCCAGCAGTGGCTCAAGGAAGAAGCTGGCATCGATTACCCACGCGTCGGTGGCGGCTACAAGGCGATGCGTACCTTTTTGCTGGAAACGGTTGAACAGGCGGTGACGCAGTGCGACTTCATCCTGCTGGGCGGTATGACGGGCACTGGCAAAACCGAAGTGCTGGTGCAATTGAACAATGGCCTGGACCTGGAGGGGCATGCCAACCACCGGGGCTCCAGCTTTGGCAAACGTGCGACGTCACAGCCCGGCAACATCGATTTCGAAAACGGCCTGGCGGTGGATGTGCTGAAAAAACGTGCCCAGGGTATGGAGCAGTTCGTGCTCGAGGATGAAAGCCGTATGGTCGGAAGCTGCGCGTTGCCGCTGCCGCTATATCAGGGCATGCAGCAATGGCCGATGGTGTGGCTCGAAGACAACATGGACAACCGGGTCGAGCGCATCCTTCAGGATTACGTGATCGACTTGCATGCCGAGTTCGTCACCGAGTACGCAGAGGCGGGATTCGCCCTGTTTTCCGAGCGCCTGTTATCGAGCCTGAACAATATTCACCGGCGCCTGGGGGGCGAACGTCATCAGCGTATGGCGACGCTGATGGACGAGGCGCTCGCGCAAATGGCGCTCACGGGCAAGGTGGATGGGTTTCGTCACTGGATCGAATTGTTGTTGAGCGAGTATTACGACCCGATGTACGCCTTTCAACGGGAGAAGAAAGGCGGGCGCATCGAGTTTGCCGGGGAGCAGGGCGCGGTGCTCGAGTATTTGCGCGAACGCAACGCGCCACGATAGCCAGCGGTCAGCGTGACGTTACAGTAATGCCGCGCCGACCAACCCGCTGAGTATGCCAATCAACATGGTCAATACGGCCACGGTCACCAGCACCCGGGTGTCGAAGTCTTTGCGCAGCATCAGCAGCGACGGCAGGCTGATGCTGGGCAGGGTCATCAGCAACGCAACCGCTGGGCCGGTGCCCATACCCAGAGCCATCATGGTCTGCACGATGGGGATTTCCGCAGCAGTGGGAATCACGAACAAGGTGCCGACGATGGCCAGCGGTACCAGCCACCACAAGCTGTCGGCCATCGCCCCGTCAACGTGGGGAAACAGCCAGACCCGTGCGGCGCCGAGCACCAGTACTGCCAGGATATAGACCGGAATGGTGCTCCAGAACAATTGCCACAGGGTGCGAATCCAGCGGCCGAGGAAGGGTTGCGAATCCGTGGCGCTGACGTTGGCCACGGCTTGCAGCGCAGCTTGCGGCACTTGCTCCGGCCGCGAAATGCGCTGGGCCACCAGCGAAACCCCCAGCACCAACACGATGCCGGCCACCAGTCGCAGGGCGGTAAAGCCCCAACCCAGGACAAAGCCCATGAACACCAGGGTGGCCGGGTTCAGCACCGGGTTGCCGATCCAGAATGCCAACGCCGCACCCACGGACACGTTTTGCCGGCGCATGCCGGCAGCTACCGGCGCGGCGCAACAACTGCACATCATGCCGGGCAGGGCGAACAGCCCGCCGCGCAGGGTCGAGGCGAAGCCCGCGCGGCCGAACAGGCGCAGCAACCAGTCCCGCGGGATCAGTACTTGCAACAGTGAACCGAGGATCACCGCCAGGACCGCGGCCTTCCAGATCGCCAGGAAGTACACCTTGGCGTACGTCAATGCGGCGGCCAGGGGCGCGGTTTGCGCGTCGTTGAGAATCGAAGCGCCAATGCTGTGGCTGTCGGCAGCGGTAAAGGCCTTGAAGTAGTACGGCGACCACTTGACGTAGTAGAGGCCAATGCAGGCCACCAACAGGAACAGGGCCGGCTTGCACCAGAACGACCAGCCCCGGTTGGGGGTGGTTAAGAAGTTGGACATACAGGGGTTCCAGGGAGACAGGTCGCGCATCATACCTCACCCTGGGCCCTGCGCTGGTGTGGCCGCCCTGTCAGGTCGGGCAGCTCTCCTGGCCGTTATCCAGGCCCTGCTTGTAATGCTGGCTCTGCAAGGTGGCCTTGCCGTTGTGCCAGGTCAGCGTCAGGACGTACATCGAGTCGAAGTCGCCGGACTCCCAGTCCTCGGTGATCGACTGTTTGCTGCCCACCGCTTCGCGCGCCACCTTGTTGATCAACTCCGGCAGGTAGCCGTGGGACCAGGCGGTGTAGATGATCGAGTTGTGGTACTTGTCGTGGAGCAGTTCGTCCGCCAGTTCACTGGTGTCGTTGGCGGAAAACTCGATGTTCACCGGCAGGCCCAGCTTGATTGCGCTCGGGCTGATGGTCATCAGGGGGCGGATGTAGCTGTAGGAGTTGTCGAGCTCGCCTTCCTCGACATTGCGGGTCGGGTTGGCGGCAAACACGAAATCGGCCTTGCCGAATTTTTCTGGCAGCAGCTGCGCCAGGTCAATGGCGCGGTTCAGGCCCTGGCAATTGAGTTGTCCGAGACCACCGGCAGGTTTTTCCGCATGGCGCAAAAACACCAGGGTCTGGGTGCCGTCAACCGGCTGGGCGCGACTTTCGCTCGACTCCAGCGACAGGAGCAGGGCGCAGGTAGTCAGCAGTGCAGGGAGGAACACGAAGGCGCGTTGCTTCAGGCGTTGGGTGATCTGCAGTGGGTTTCTCATCAAGTAGTAGTTCTTCAGCACATTCAGGTTAAGGCTGACAAACCTTTCCACCGCAAGCTCCCGGCTTCGGATGGTTTTCCATGTCGTTGGGCGAGTCGTCTTGCGCGCGCGCTGCCTTCAGAGTCCGCTGAGGGCGATTGGTTCGATTGGAATCTGCGGGCGCGCACTTTATCCGGGGTAGCGGTGAGGGTGGCGGAAGGTTAGCGACATAATGTTTCCGATTTAAGATGCCGGCGTCGGCAGGCTCGCTATAAGCTAGCCCGCGTACAGGCCGGCCGTGTGCCGCCGGTTAGGCCAAAATTCAGCCGTTAAATTGTCACTGGATGTTCACTATGACCGATTTGTCAGCCTTCCCGATTACTGAAAAATGGCCTGCCCAGTTCCCCGAGTGGCTCCAACTCTACTCCTTGCCGACGCCAAACGGGGTCAAAGTCTCGATCATGCTCGAAGAGATCGGCTTGCCGTACGAGGCCCATCGCGTGAGTTTCGAGAGCAACGACCAGATGTCCCCGGCGTTCCTCTCGCTTAACCCCAACAACAAGATTCCGGCGATCCTCGACCCTCACGGCCCTGACGACAAGCCGTTGGCGCTGTTCGAGTCCGGCGCGATCCTGATCTATCTCGCCGACAAGAGCGGGCAACTGCTGGCCCAGGAATCAGCGGCACGTTACGAGACGATTCAGTGGCTGATGTTCCAGATGGGCGGTATCGGTCCGATGTTCGGCCAGTTGGGCTTTTTCAATAGATTCGCCGGCAAGGAGTACGAGGACAAACGTCCGCGGGACCGTTATGTCGCCGAGAGTAGCCGCTTGTTGAAGGTGCTCGACGAGCGCCTGCAAGGGCGCGACTGGATCATGGGCGAGCGCTACACCATCGCCGATATCGCGATCTTCCCGTGGGTCCGCAACCTGATCGGTTTTTATGAGGCCGGCGACCTGGTGGGGATCAATAACTTCTCCAATGTGCTGCGGGTACTCGAGCGCTTCCTGGCGCGTCCGGCGGTAGTGCGTGGGCTGGAAATTCCCAAGCCCTGAACCGGCAAGCCACTGCCTGGCGCAGTGGCTTACCTGGGCGCTGGGCTAGCGGTTATTGACCGCGAGCTTGAGGCCAAAGCCGATCAGTGCGACGGCTGCCACTCGAGTGGCGACCGTTCGGGCCAGGGGCAGGGCCTTCAAGCGGATGGCCGCGGCGTTGCCGATCAGCACCAGGGCGCCCTGGTACAGCAGGCTAATCACGGTCACGTGGAGCATCATCGCCACCAGGGTCATACTCGACGACCCTGGGCTGATGAACAGCGGGAAGAACGCCACGAAAAACAGCATGACTTTCGGGTTGGTCAGGCTGATGACCAGGGCGTTGCGCAGATAGGTGCGTGCCGAACGATGTGGCTCCAGCCCCGCGTCATTGTGCGCCACGGGGCTGCGCAACATTTGCACGCCCATCCAGCACAGATACGCTGCACCGAACCACTGCAGGCCCTGGAATAGCAGCGGGTTGGCAGTCATCAGCGCTGCGAGGCCGGCGGCAGCCGCAATCATGTAGGCCGCGTCCCCCAGCAGGGTTCCCAGCACCGCGCCAAAACCGGCGCCGATGCCGTTGCGGGCGGTGGCATTGAGGATGGCAAATGTGCCGGGGCCGGGGATCAGTTGGAAAATCACGATCGCCGCGATAAAACTGCCGTAGTTGTGTATCTCAAACATCAGGGCTCACTCCGTATCCTTCGGGGTTTGTCACCCGGGTGGGTGTGCTAGCCAGATTAGTTGAGCGGTGAATAAATGTCAGGGGGTGACGGGGCTCGGGTTCTATTGTTACCGTTTTCGCAATAAACTCTTGCGTTACCTGCATTTGTGCCAGCAGGGGCGAGGGGCATAAGCTCGCGCTTCCAGCACTTTTTGTCTTGTCCAGGCCATTGGCCTCCTGCCAGGAAATTTCATGTCCAGCCAGTTCCCCGAAGCCCGTCCACGCCGTTTGCGGCGCACCCCGCAACTGCGCAAGCTGTTCCAGGAAACCGAGTTCAGCCTCAACGACCTGGTGCTGCCGATCTTCGTCGAGGAAGAAATCGACGATTTCGTACCGATCACCAGCATGCCGGGAGTGCGACGGATTCCCGAGTCGAAACTGGCCGGTGAAATCGAGCGCTACGCCCGGGCCGGTATTCAGTCGGTGATGACCTTTGGCGTGTCGCACCACCTGGATGGCAACGGCAGTGACACCTGGCGGGAAAACGGCCTGGTGTCGCGCATGGCGCGGATCTGCAAGGACGCGGTGCCGGAAATGATCGTCATGTCCGACACCTGCTTCTGCGAGTACACCGACCATGGTCACTGTGGCGTGATGCATGGCGCCGAGGTCGACAATGACCTGACCCTGTTCAACCTTGGCCAGCAAGCCGTTGCCGCCGCGCGTGCCGGGGCGGATGTGATTGCCCCCTCGGCGGCCATGGACGGGCAGGTCCAGGCGATTCGTCGCGCCCTGGACGCAGCCGGCTTCAGCCAGACGTCGATCATGGCCTATTCGACCAAGTTTGCCTCGGCCCTTTACGGCCCGTTCCGCGAGGCAGGTGGCAGTGCGCTCAAGGGCGATCGCAAGAGCTACCAGATGAACCCGATGAATCGCCGCGAAGCCGTGCGCGAATCATTGCTGGATGAGCAGGAAGGCGCCGACGCGCTGATGGTCAAGCCGGCCGGTGCCTACCTGGACATCATCCGCGATATTCGCGAAGCCTCGCGGTTGCCGCTGGCGGCGTATCAGGTCAGTGGCGAGTACGCGATGATCAAGTTCGGCGCGGCCGCCGGGGCGATCGATGAAGAGCGGGTGGTGCGCGAGAGCCTGGGCGCGATCAAGCGTGCCGGTGCGGACCTGATCTTCACCTATTTCGCCATGGACCTGGCGCTTAGCGGAATCTGACCCGCAACGGGCGCGCGCTCAGCTCAGGAACGGCTTGATCCCATGGCCGTGAAAATAGCGCTCGATGAGTTTCGGGTCGGCGCCCGGGTCGGCGAGCGCCACGTAGCTGTCGGGCCGCAACAGGTAGAACCCGTTGCGCGCCAGGCCGGCGTTGGCATGGGCGGGTAAGTAGGCGAACACCTGCAGCGCCAGGTGATGTTCGTTGCACCAGGCGCGCATTTCCCCGCTGGTGTCGCCGTACACATGCACCTGCCAGGCGGGGAGGGCGAGGCTGGCAAAGTTGTCGCCGTCAGCGTCCTGCACCCACGGCAGGCGATCGCCACCGAACACTGTGCCGGCATGCCCCGCACTGAGTGGCATCGCCCGGTAGTTCAGGGTGATTTGCGACACGGTGCGAAACAACCACTCGCGAGCGCGCTCCAGTGCCGCCATTCTGGGTAACAGCAACGGCGCCACGCGGGTGCGCAACAGGTCGGCGATGGCGCCTTCGGCTGTGACGAAGCTGAATACCCGATCGGTGGTGCTCACCAGTTTGCGGGCAAAGGCCATGCGTTCGATGGCATAGCTGTCGAGCAGGCTGTGGTTGGCGCCGCCGTTGAGTACCGCTGCCAGTTTCCAGGCCAGGTTGATCGCGTCGCCAATTCCGGTGTTCATGCCCTGGCCACCGGCCGGGCTATGTACGTGGGCGGCGTCACCGAGCAGGAATGCACGGCCACGGCGAAAATCGTCCGCGACTCGGTGATGAACCCGGTAGGTGGAAAACCAGTTGACCCGCTTGACCTCGACTTTCAGGTGGCTGATGGCCCGGCTGCTGACGTCTTCAAACCGCAGGGTCTCGGCCTGCTCGGCACGTTCATCCCGTACCGTGCCGATCAGCCGCGCACGGCCGGCGCCTGCCAGCGGGAACACGGCGAGGAAGTCTGCTTCATCCAGGTCCACGTGCAGTTCGCCATTAAAGGCCGGGCCTGCGCCGTCGACGTCGGCCACATAAAACACTTGTTGGTAGGTGCCGCCGGGAAAGCCGATGTCGAGGGTTTTGCGCACCCTGGAGCGGGCGCCGTCGCAACCGGCCAGATAGCAGCTCTGACAGCTCTGCAACTGGCCGTCGGGCAGGCGCAGTTGTGCGGTGATGCCACCGTCATGCTCGCTGAAGCCCAGCAGTTCGGTGTCCCGCTCTACCTCGACGCCGAATTGTTCGAGGCGTTCGATCAACAGTCGTTCATGTTGATCCTGGGGGTAGATTTCCAGGAAGGCGTAGGGCGTCAGGTCCTTGCCGATGGCGGCGAATGGCAGGCGTACCGTGGGTTCGCCCTTGACCCACAGATTGACGGCCGGTACCTGGTGACCCTGTTGCACCACGGCCTGGTCAAGGTCCAGTTGCCGATACAGTTCCAGGGTTCGCGCCTGCACTGCCAGGGCGCGAGAGGTGGTGCCGGGGGCGCTGGTCTTGTCGAGCAGGCGCACGCGGATCCCCAGTTTGCTCAGCCAAAGTGCCAACACCAGCCCGGTGGGGCCGGCGCCTACGATCAGTACGTCGCTGCGGTGCATGGCGTTACCCTCGGTGGAGAGTCCCGCGCAGGCGTCAGGTCTAGAAGAACGCCAACGTCAGGTTGACACTGATGCCATCGCCTTCGGGCCGGTTGACGGAGTCGAACTCGGGCACCCAGCGGGCATTGACGCTTGCCTGGGCATCGGCAAACTTGCCGCTCCAGCCCAGGTACGGGCCGAGCCCGGCCGAGTGGCCACGAAAGCCGTTCAACTGGTCGGCCGTTGGGCCGTCGTCGTCGGTCATCTGCTTGATTACGCCGCCCACCACGCCAGCCGCCCAACCGTTGCCCAGGCCGTAGGTCCAGAGACCATCCAGACGTACAATACTGCCGTTCTGGTAATCCGTGGCATCGTTTTTGGTATAGAACTCGAACGCGCCCAGCAGGCTCAACTCGCCGCCATTACCCAGCAGGTGGGTATAGGCCAGGGTTGGCATGAAGGTATAGGTGTTTTGCCCGGCGTTGGCCAGGCGATCCTTGTCGTAGGCGCCGGTCGGTACATAGATCGGCAACGACAAGGCAATGTGATCGGTGGTGCTGAAGTGGTAGCCGGCGGCGATCGGGGTGATCAGGGCATCGGCAAACTGGGTAGCGTAGTCGGTCTCGCCGACGGAGTTGCCCCTGGGGCCGGTAAAGTCGGCTTCGGCGTCGGTGTACTGCAGGGGCAGGCCGACCGCCGAGGCGAAGTTCCACGGGCCTTTGCCAGTGTCCCAGATGCGCGTAATGTTGGTCATGGTGTAGGAGACTTTCATCTTCAGGCCGGCACCGACTTCTCCGCGCACCGGTGCCGCCTTCTTGCTGCTGAGTTCGCCGTCGTAATAGATACTGGTCATCGACATTACCCAACCGGGTTCCGGGGGAATGATCCCGGCATTGGAGTAGACGATCTGGCCAGTAATCGGCCTGCCGACGCTGCCTTCGGTGGCAAGCACCGAAGGGCTGCCGGTAAGCAGCACAACCAGCAGCGGCAAACTCGCGAACGAAACTCTTGTCATGGTGGATCTCTTGATCACGTTTTTAGAATGTACGATGGCGCGCGGCCGTCAGGGCGTGAATAAAGTCTAGAACCGAATCGGCGCAAATCCCCACCCAATGCAAGGGGAGGCTCAGCGCTGGGCAAACGCCAGGTTCAGGCCCAGTGCGGCAAACGACGCGGCAAATCCGCGGCGCAGCCAGTTCTGGACGGTAGATGACTCGATGACGGCTGTGCGAAAAAAGTTCGCCAGTAAGCCATAGATCACAAACACCGCAAAGGTCATCAACATGAACACTGTGCTTAAGGTGAGCATCTGCACTGTGGCCGACGGCCCGTTGGGTGTGATGAACTGCGGGAGAAACGCCAGGAAGAATATCGTCAGCTTGGGGTTGAGCAGGTTGAGCAGGCCAGCGCGCAGCATGATGGTGCCGCCACTCAGGTTGAGCGGAGCATCGCTGATAGCAAAGGCCGTGCGATCGCGCCAGGTGGCGTAGGCCAGGTACAGCAGGTAGGCGACTCCGGCAAACTTCAATCCCTGGAACGCCAGCGCGCTGATATGCAGGATCGCCGACAGGCCCAGCATCGAGGCCATCAGGTGCGGCACGATCCCGCCCGTGCAGCCCAGCGCCGCGTAGACGCTGGCTCGTTTGCCGGCGGCCAGCGCAGTGGAGAGGGTAAACATCACGCCAGTGCCGGGTATCAGCACCACGATCAGTGAGGTCAGCAGAAAATCCATTGTCAGCATGCCAGCGAACTCCAGTCGGTGATCGGGTGTCAGAGCACCCGCAAGCAATCGTTCATTGAAGTGCAACGCGGCTTGCTTTTCCATAGGAAAACACCGGAGTGTAGTGCGTGTCACTCGCCCGGTCGGTCAAAAGGACCCTTGAGCCACTCCATGCAAGCCAATCAATTGATCATCAGCCTCGCCACACTGTTGTTGCTGGCCGGGTGTGCGAGCCAGGGTAGCCGCGATGCGGCGCCCAAGCCGGAACAGGTCAAAACTCAGATCGTGCGCTTGCTGCCCGCCAGTACGGTGGACCGGCAAGGTTGGGCCAACGACATCTATAGTGCGTTTGCCGCGCAGGAGATTCCTGCCACCTCGCAGAACCTCTGCTCGGTGCTGGCGGTGACCGAACAGGAGTCGACCTTTCAGGCTGACCCGAAAGTACCGGGGCTGGGCAAGATTGCCCGGGACGAGATCGACCGCCGTGCTGCCAGGGCGCATATCCCCAGTCTCCTGGTGCGGGGGGCCTTGCAGGTCAGCTCGACCAATGGCAAGAGTTACAGCGACCGGTTGAATGCGGCGCGTAGCGAAAAAGAGCTCAGCGCGATCTTCGATGACTTCATTGGCCGGGTGCCTATGGGCAAGACCCTGTTCGGCGGGTTCAACCCGGTGCATACCGGTGGGCCGATGCAGGTCAGCATTGCGTTTGCCGAGAAACAGGCGCGCAACTATCCGTACCCGGTGGACGGCTCGATCCGTCGCGAGGTATTCACCCGGCGGGGCGGCATGTACTTCGGCATCGCCCATTTGCTTGGCTACCCGGTGAACTACAGCCAGCCGCTGTACCGCTTCGCCGATTTCAATGCCGGTTGGTACGCCAGCCGCAATGCGGCATTCCAGGCTGCGCTGAATCGCGCGACCGGCGGCTCCCTGGCCCTGGATGGAGACTTGATTCGCTACGGTTCGCTGCTGCCGGGCTCGACTGAGCTTGCAGTGCGCAGCCTGGGTAAACGCCTGGATATGCGCAACAGCACCATCCGCGATCAACTGGAGCTGGGAGACAGCCTGGCTTTCGAAGACAGCAAACTCTACAAGCGGGTATTCGCGCTGGCCGAAAAGTCGCAAGGCAAGGCGTTGCCCAGGGCGGTGCTGCCGGGGATCGAGCTACAGAGTCCGAAAATCACCCGCAAGCTCACCACCGCGTGGTTCGCCAAGCGTGTCGATGAGCGTTATCAGCGTTGTATGAAGCGCGCAGCCGCGGGCTAGTGCAGAAAGTCGACGAAAAAAAGCCCGGCAGAGTGTTCCGGGCTTTTTGTTGAGTATTGCCGACCGGCAATTCATGCATGGTTCTGGGTCAGGCGATCGGAGCCACCTTCGGCGACGCGGTTCTGTTGCAGGCGGTCAGAGCCTCCTTCGGCGACGCGGTTTTGTTGCAGGTGGTCGGAGCCACCTTCGGCGATCACGGCTGGTTGCTGCATGGCGGTGACGGGTTGTGCGAGGTCGGCGGCGAATGCATTGGCGGCCAGTAAGGAGAGAGCAAGGCTGAGGATGAGGTGGCGTTTCATGAGAGTGTGCTCCGGGGTGTCTTGGTGGGTATGGAGCCAATGTTACGCGTCAGGATTTTTAAGAGAATTTCATTGGGTCGATGGTGAACATCGATGGCGGTGATGGCGCGGGGCTGCAGGACCTGAGGCAGTGATGGAGGAGGGGTTGTCCAGGGGGAGGACATTGCTCTTCTATATAGAGAGCTGGGATTAAGGGCTGTTTTGGGGTTATTGATAGAAAAACCAAATTAGCAGTTGACGGCAGATTCTGGATGTCTATAATTCGCCCCACTTCCGGCGCAGTCGAAACGGAAAACTCCTTGGTAAACAATGAGTTACGCAGTTTTCGGCAGCAGGTTGCTTCAGTTCATCGAAGCGCGAAAGGAGTTGAAAAAGAGGTGTTGACAGCAGCGTGTAACGCTGTAGAATTCGCCTCCCGCTACCGAGTGATCGGAAGCGCAAGTGGTT